>NZ_JAGHWZ010000004.1:340151-571408 GCF_017746015.1 Xanthomonas sp. A1809
CGGTGAAACAGACGGGCGCTCGGAATCCACCGCGGCGCACTACCTAACCGTAAGCCAAACGGCATCCAGTCCCGCTAACGCCGCCTATACGCATCAGCGCACAGACTGCAGGTCACGTACTCAGAAAGGAAACGCCTCCGATGAGCAAGCTGACTGTGATCACCGAACGCGCCCTGGAGCGTGCCCTGGAACTGGCCGGCACTGCGGGCGACCAGCTGCGTCATGCCGCGTCCAATGCGGGCGACCAGGCACGCCACGCCGGCAGCAGCCTGCGTCATTTCGGACCGAGCGCAAGCGAATGGCTCAAGACCGGCGCCGCACTCGGCGCAGTGCGCACCGGCGGCAAGGCCGCCAGCAAACTGGTCAAGCGCAACCCGGCCGTGACGGTTGCCGCCGCGGTCGCAGGCCTGGGCCTGATCGGCTATGCGGTGTACCGCAAGCGTCAGCGTGACCAGCAGGTGCTCGGCGGCAATGTGCATCGTCTGGATCGCGAACATGCCAGCAATGCCAACGCACGCCGTGCGGCCTACCAGCGCCGCGGTGCAGTGACCCCGAGCGACGGCATCGAATAAGCCATCGCGCGAAGTCATGCAAAAACGCCACGGCACCAAGCCGTGGCGTTTTTCGTTTGTGGCATGCATGTCTGCGTGCAGCGCAATGCACCGATGTCAGCGATTGAGGGGCCCACGCTGCGTGCCGTCTGCGTCATATGATGGGACGACCATCGAACCCATCGAATAACGGTCGGCCATGCGTGGCTCAGGCGAAGCGGGAGACAAGAACAGGATCTGCCCGCTCACACGCTCCGGTCGTTGCGCCCGCTGGCGATGCGAACGTCCTGTCAGCGGCTACACGCGTTAACGCAATGCCACGCGTACCGCGCCCGCCACAGATGCCACACCTCAGCGCGGGCTCCGGCGCGGGCGCGCGCTGGCCGTGTCTTCAGCGCGCCACTGCCCAGGTGCAAGCGCGTCCAGCCGCCAATCGCCGATCGCCACGCGCACCAGGCGCAAGGTCGGCAAGCCCACCGCCGCGGTCATGCGCCGCACCTGACGGTTGCGGCCTTCGGTGATCTGCAGCTCCAGCCAGGCATCGGGCACGGTCTTGCGCACGCGCACCGGAGGATCGCGCGGCCACAGCTGCGGTGCCTGGTCGAGCATGCGCACCTGTGCCGGCCGGGTGGGTCCATCGTTGAGCACCACCCCGTCGCGCAACGCCTGGAGTTGTTCGGGCTGCGGCGCGCCCTCCACCTGGACCCAGTACGTCTTGGGCTGTTTGTGGCGCGGGTCGGTCAGCCGATGCGCCAATGCACCGTCATCGGTCAGCAACAGCAAGCCTTCGCTGTCGTGGTCCAGACGGCCTGCGGCATACACATCGGGCGGCAAGCCGAACTCGGCCAGCGTGCGCTTGGGCGGCTGCGAGCGGTCGCTGAATTGCGAGAGCACACCGTAGGGTTTGTTCAACAACACCAACATTGCCAATCCTGTTGCGCGACGCGCTGCACATGCCCTGATGACGTCAAACATCTGCATGCCGACACGCGCAACGCGCCGGCATGCAGCCGGGCGTCAGCGCTTGACGAACTTCAAGGTCATGCGGTCGCTCTCGCCGATGGCCTGGTACTTGGCATCGTCGGCCTTGTCATGGCTGTTGCTGGGCGGCAGCGTCCACACACCGCCCGGGTAGTCCTTGGTGTCGCGCGGGTTGGCGTTGACCTCGCTCTTGCCAACCAGGGTGAAACCGGCGGCTTCGGCCATTGCAATCACCTGTGCCTGGCCAACGTAGCCGCTCTTGTCGTCGGCCGGCACATCGGCCTTGGCGCGATGTTCGACCACGCCAAGCACGCCGCCGGGCTTGAGCACCTTGTAGAAGCCGGCGAACATCGCCTCGGCAGTGCCGGCCATGCGCCAGTTGTGCACGTTGCGAAAGGTCAGCACCAGGTCGGCGGAGTTGTCCACGCCAAAGGACGGCGACTTGGGCACATACGACACGAGCGAGGGCTTGCCATACACCTCCGGCTTGGCATGGAACTTCTTCTCCAGCTCGTCGCGCGCACGCTGCGCATATTCGCGGCTGCGGCCTTCCGGTGCCGACGCCGGGTCGACCACCGCGGCCACGTACTTGCCCTTCTCGCGCAGGTACGGCGCCAGGATTTCCGAATACCAGCCGCCGCCGGGAGTAATTTCGATGACGGTCTGGGTCGGCTTGATGCCGAAGAACGCCAACGTCTGACCGGGATGGCGATACTGATCGCGCTGCACGTACACGCGGTCGCGCCAGTTGCCGTTGATGGCTGCCTGCAATGCGGCGTCGGGCGCGGGCAAGCTCGCGCTATCGGCAGGCTTCACCGCCATCGCCAGCGGCGCGCTCATCGCCACCACCACACCCATCACACATGCACAGGCCAGCTTGTTGCCGATCATCGCAGCACCCTCATCCGGGAAAAAGTAGCGCGAGCCTAGCATGCGCTCCAGGGCCTGCCATGTGCCCGTCGTGCATTCGCACAAGGCCTGTTGCCGCGTCCCCCGTCGCCGACATGTTCAGATCCTGTGAGCTGCTGAGGACGATCGGCGGAACGCTGAATCCACGCAGATGTCACACGCAACATCGGTGTGCGTGACTATCCTGTTGCCAGTTCGAATCAGGAGCATCCACGATGACCCAACCCCGCGCACTCGGCCGCTCCGGCCTGCAGGTTCAACCGATCGTCTTCGGCGGCAATGTGTTCGGCTGGAGCGCGGACGAGGCGACCTCGTTCGCCTTGCTCGATGCATTCGTGGATGCCGGCTTCAATCTCATCGATACGGCCGATGCTTACTCCGGCTGGGTACCGGGCAATCGCGGCGGCGAATCGGAAACCATCATCGGGCGCTGGCTTGCGCGCAGCGGCAAGCGCGACAAGGTGCTGATCGCCACCAAGGTCGCCAAGTGGAGCGAGCATCCCGGCCTGTCGCCGGACAACATCGCAGCAGCAGTGGAAGATTCGCTGACGCGTCTGCAGACCGATGTGATCGATCTGTACCAGGCGCACGAAGACGACGAATCGATTCCGCTGGAAGCCACGCTGGCGGCATTCGGCCGACTGATCGAGCAAGGCAAGGTGCGTGCGATCGGCGCGTCCAACTACAGCGCTGCGCGCCTGCGCGATGCGCTGGATATTTCCGAGCAGTACAAGCTGCCGCGCTACGAAAGCCTGCAGCCGGAATACAACCTGTACGACCGCGCCGGTTACGAAGCCGAACTGGAGCCCCTCGTGCGCGAACGCGAGCTGGGCGTGATCAGCTATTACTCGCTGGCCAGCGGCTTTCTCACCGGCAAATATCGCAGCGCCGACGACGCTGGCAAGAGCAGCGCACGCGGTGCATCGGTGGTCAAGCAGTACGTCAACCCGCGTGGACTGCGCATCCTGCAGGCGCTGGACGATCTGGCCGTGACGCACAACGCCACGCCTGCGCAGATTGCGCTGGCCTGGCTGATCGCACGCCCCGGCCTGACCGCGCCGATCGTCAGCGCCACCAGCGTGACCCAGTTGCACGATGTGCTGGCAGCCGCACGCGTGGCGCTCAGTGCCGATCAGATCGCGCAACTGGACAGCGCCAGCGCGCCGGAGTCATCGGCACCGCGCTAGTGCATCAGGGGGCATGTCGCGTTGTGTGCCGACCATGCACCCTGCTGCGCCTGTGACAGCACTCTCCCGCGCAGCCGCACAGCGGCTGTGCTCACCCGACCGCCCACGCGCGGACTGCCTACGAGCCATTCCCCATGACGTCCATCATCAACCGCCGCATCGTGCTGGCATCGCGCCCGCACGGAGAACCCAGCGCCGACAATTTCCGCATCGAAGAGGTCGCCGTCGCACCGACCGGCCACGACCAGATTCTGGTCCGCAATCGCTTCCTGTCGCTGGACCCGTATATGCGTGGCCGCATGGACGAAGGTCCCTCTTACGCCGCGCCAGTGGCCATCGATGCCGTGATGGAAGGCGGCACCGTCGGCGAAGTCATTGCGTCCAATCACGCCGACTATCAGCCTGGCGATCTGCTGGTGCTGCCCGGCGGCTGGCAGACGCATAGCCTGTTGACCCCCACAACACCCCTGCGCAAGCTGCCCAAGGACGACAGCCTGCCACTGAGCACCGCGCTCGGCGTCTATGGCATGCCCGGCTTTACCGCGTATGCGGGCCTGCATGAAATCGGCAAGCCACAGCCCGGCGAAACGCTGGTGGTCGCTGCCGCCAGCGGCCCGGTCGGCGCCACGGTGGCGCAGCTGGCACGCCTGCAGGGCCTGCGCGTGGTCGCCATTGCCGGTGGCGAAGAAAAAGTACGTTACCTGCGTGACACGCTGCAGGTGGAGGTGGCGCTGGACCACCGCGCCGACGACTTTGCAGAGCAGTTGCGCGCCGCAACGCCGGACGGCATCGACATCTATTTCGAAAACGTTGGCGGCAAGGTGTTCGATGCGGTGCTGCCGCAGCTCAACGACTTTGCACGCATCCCGGTCTGCGGCGTGATCGCGACCTACAACAGCCGCGGGCAAGCCCACCCCGGCCCGGATCGCCTGCCCGACTTCATGGGCCAGGTGCTGCGCAAACGCCTGACGGTGCGCGGCTTCATCCAGCACGATTTCATCCGCCTGATGCCTGCCTTCCTGCGCGAAATGGGTCAGTGGCTGCGCGAAGACAAAATTCAGTACCGCGAGCACGTGTTGCACGGCCTGGACAGCGCCCCGCAGGGCCTGATCGACGTGTTGCGCGGCAAGAACTTCGGCAAGGCCGTGGTCGCTCTGGACTAACGGCATTCGTCGTGCCTCTCTACACCCTTCGCGCTTGCGATTTTCCATTCCCAAGCAACCCAATGCGCGGCGGCGCCAGCGCCAATCATTCGTGATCCCACACACGACTTCGGCGAACCAGCAACGTTCGCCGAGCACCTTGCCACACTGGGTGCGGGGTTCATGATCGGAGAGCGACATGGGACTATGCATTTCAAAGCCGGCGATGTCTGGGTCGAGCGTGGCAGCGTCACCTGAGCATCCCGAAAGCTCTGCCTCAGAGCAGGTCACCGCCCCCGCGCCTTTACCCGAGCCATCGGTGCCGCCTAGCCTGCAGGGCTTGGCGAGACTCGGCGCTGCCCGTGCGAGGCGGAGGCGCTCCGGGAAACCGACCCTGCAGCCGCACGAAGTCCAGCAGGCCGCCTACCAACTCGGAATGCGCCTCAGCGGCAGGCCCATTGAAGACGTTCGCGACCGTCAACGCCTGGCCGACGCTACGGCAACGGTGCACGAGACACGGCTGGCCTTGCATCATGGACGAGGCAATATGGAGAGCGATTTTCGGCTCAGCAATGGGCGCAGCTCCACCTGTAGTTACCTGTCTTACAGTTTCCTGTCTTACTGGCCCGGGAAACATGACATCAATTTGATGGCAGGTTGCGCGCTGGCTGTCAGCGCAGGCAATTGTGACCAAAACGCAGCGATCAACACGCGCCGGCATGCGGCCCGCATGGAGGGTGGCGGGCAGATAACCAACGTCTGTGACCAAGCGTGCGCCCACATGTACGCGCTGTACCAGCCTCCAGGCTCGGCAGAGGCCCAAGACTCGGCCGTCGTTCTCGACTCGTGGTCCGATGGTCCGGCGGTTCTACTCAGGGATTCGCGCTGGGCCGGAACATACCACCGCACATCCACCTATCCGATTGAGCGCTTCGACAAGCCGGGTGCAATCGATGCGCTGGCCAGGACCCGCGCATTGCAAGCCGAAATCGAGGATCCGCAAACCGAGTTCCATGCACATCTGCGCGGCGTGGAGAGCGTCGTTCGCACCCCGCCCGTACCTCGCAAGATCTATGCCTCAACTCCGGTCATCGCCCCCGACCTGGTCCAAAGTACGCGCCAGAGGCTGCAAGAGTTATCGCCGCGGACGCGTAAGGCGCTGGCCGCCGATGCGGCGCGGCAAGCCTACGGACTGGATGACGCACAGCCCATCTCGCCGCGCACGACGACAGCGATCCTGAAAGATGCAGCGCGCCTGGATGCCTTGGGTCGCCCGCCCTTGAGTTGGGCGCCAACTTCTCACACACGGCTGAAGCGTTTTGTCACCAATGCCCGAACCAATGCAAGGCAGGCTTTCTGGTATCGACGCGGGTGGCGCCCGCCTGTCACGGTGGCGAGATGAACGCCCCTTCGATCAGGCCAACAGCTGCCTGATCGTTTAGCGGTACCCCGTCATCGGCCTGATGGGCTGGTGGCGGCCTGCCGAACACCTTTGCTGCGCAATACGTTGTTGGTAGACGGTGGAATTCAGCTGCGCGGCACCAGCAGCCTGCGCGCAAGACCGTGTCGTGATGCGCGGCCCGTGCAGAAACCTCGGGTTGAAGATGATCCGGTAATGCTGCCGGGTGAGATGCGCCTTTGAACGGACGCGCAAGCGTCAGCTGCTAGCCACGTGCAAGACACATAACCGCGAGGTGCGGCCCGATCGCCGCTAGTTCAACGGCCCGATCGCCATCGCCTGGCGGTCGATGCGGTGCTTTTCGGCAAGCGCCTGCATGCCTTGCAGGGTCGAGGCGATCAGGCTCGCGTAACGCAATCGCCACAGGGTGGCGCGGTCGTTGTCGTCGCGCGTGCTGCCCAGGCCGTCGAGCACCTGCGGCAGACGGCGGTCGGCAAGCGCCGACGCGGCCAGGTAGGGCTTTGCGGGAGCGATGACATCCACCGGCTCGCGCCAGTCGTTGGCCACCTGCCGGGCGATGCCGGCCAGATGCGAAAGCTGGTGCATGCCGATCAGCGTCTCGTGCAGCATCTCGCGGCATGCCCATTGCCACAGCGCCACCTTTTCCGACGGGTCCTGGGCAATCTCGGTAAGCGCCAGGTCTACCTTTTCGATGCGTGGGTCGAGCATTGCGTGGCTCCGATGCTGCTGTGCAACATAATTCACACCATCAGCCGTGAGAATCAAGTGAGCGCGTCGTTTGAATGCCGTCAGTGCGCCGATGCTCGACCGGGTTCACGCTTCGCTGCAACCGCCTGTCGACGCGCACCGGCGGCACCCTGACTTCCTTCCCATGGCGGCGCCCTGCACCGTGCGCAATGCTGAAGGCCCGATTCCCAAGGCCACCGCATGCGCAGCACCGTGTTCTTCGCACCGTTGTGGCTGCTGGTGGCCTGCGCCGCACAGGCCCAGACCGCAACGCCGCGGCTGTCCTCGCAGCAATGCACGGTCAGCACCTCCTACGACGTGCTCGCAGATAACGGCGGTATCTGGCTGCGCCGCAAACAGGGCCTGCCGCGCGAGATCTTTTTCCACGGTGGCGAGCTCAACGTGGACCGCCAACCACAGCCGGTCAGCGCCGCCGACGCGCAACGCCTGCGCGAGCTGGAGCAAGGCACGCGCGCGTTGATGCCGGCGGTGGCGTCGCTTGCCCAGTCGGTGGTCGACATCACGTTCGATGCGCTCAATGGCGTGGTGCACGTGCTGTCCGGCAGCGCGCGCCAGCGGCGCAAGGTGGAGCAATTGCGCACGGCAGCACGGGCGCAGGTCGATGGCAGCCTCGGGCGTGGACGGTGGGAGCAAGCGTTGTTCGACGAACGCTTTGAAGCCAACGTCGAACATGCCGCCGAGGAGCTGGCCGGCAGCCTCACCCGCAGCATGATGTGGAGGGTGATGAGCGGACGCGCTGCGGAGTTGGAGCGCCGCGGCGAGCAATTGGATGCGCAGATGCAGCAGCAGATGCAGGGCCGCAGCGACGCGCTCCAAGCGCAGGCCCGCACCCTGTGCGTGCGGGCGCAAGCGCTCTACGCCGTGCAGCAAGCGCTGGAGTACCGCTTCAACGGCGAGCGCTTGCAGATGCTGGAACTCAACGCGCACCCGCAGCCGGCGGATGTCGTGGCCTCCACTGGCGTGGCGGCTACGGCGAGGCGCTAAGCAGCGTGTCGCCTTGCGCGCGTCTGCTCGATGCGCTTGCCGTGCGTCACGGTGCGTACGCCGCGCGGCGCATGCCATGACAGGCGACGCCGAAGTGCCCGCTGGCGCGTCATCGCCGGGCAATGCGTGCGCTAACCTGCAATCTTCTCAAGCCACAACGCACAACGGCCCGACGCATGCGCCGGGCCGTCGTTGAAACCGTGACACGCACTGCGCATCGCGGCCTGGCCTGCATTACGCCAGGGTCAGGGTGACGTCGATATTGCCGCGGGTCGCATTGGAGTACGGGCAGACCTGATGGGCCTTGTCGACCAGCGTCTGCAGTTCGGCCTTGTCCATGCCCGGCACGGCGATACGCAGTTCCACGACGATGCCGAAGCCGCCCGGGATCTGGCCGATGCCCACGCTGCTGTCGATGCTCACTTCGCCCGGCAGCTTGAGCTTGTCCTGTGCGGCGACGGCCTTCATCGCACCGATGAAACAGGCAGCGTAACCGGCTGCGAACAGCTGCTCCGGATTGGTACCGTCGCCGCCGGCGCCGCCGAGCTCGCGCGGGGTGGACAACTTGGCGTCCAGCGCCTTGTCCGAGGACACGGCACGGCCTTCGCGGCCGCCGGTGGCAGTGGCGTGGGCGGTGTAGAGGACTTTTTCAGGTGAGGCCATGGTGGTTCTCCAGGGTGAGCGCGAGGGGCGCATGAGGGTTCAATAGGTTCAATAGGTTCAATAGGTTCAATAGGTTCAATAGTTGACGATTGAATCGTGTACGACGCGTTGCAAAACAGTGCACATGCCGGAAGCTCACCCGGCGCCAAGGCTGGAGCGTAGCTTCTCCAGTTCCTGCTTGAGTTGACGCAGTTCGTCCAACGAACAGGCCGACGCACAAAACACCTGCTCCGGTACCGCGCCCGCCTTGCTGCGCAACGCACGGCCGGTCTCGGTCAACGCGATGATGACCTGGCGCTCGTCGTTGGCCGCACGCGTGCGGGTCACCAACCCGGCCGCCTGCAGGCGCTTGAGCAACGGCGTCAGCGTGGCCGAATCCAGGTACAGGCGCTCGCCGATCTCCGACACGCTACGTTCGTCGGTCTCCCACAGCACCAGCATGACCAGGTACTGCGGGTAGGTCAGGTCCAGCGCCTTCAGCAAGCCGCGGTAGAGCTTGTGCATCGCCAGGTTGGCCGAATACAACGCAAAGCACAGCTGGTTGTCGAGCTGCAGCAGCGCATCGGTGCGGGCAGTGGTGGCCGTGGCAGTGTCCATGGGGCGCAATTTACATAGTGTACGATCTAATTGCAAGCGATTTTTTGGGATGTTCTCTGCGGCTTGGCTCCGTAGGGGACCATCGGCCATTGCGCAGAACTTCGGACGCTGGCTGGGAGCTGGGGCCTTCGCAGTAGCGCTGCAGGATCAGGCGCTGTGGCAGGGATGCCACAGCCGCGCGTGACATGGCGGCGGCACGTATCACGATCGCCGGATGCGCACGGCATCACCTGGGGCGCCTCATAGGCTCCACGAAGGAATTGAAGGACGTACCAGCAACAACCCGACTATCGTCGTCAACCGCAGTTGAGCGGTCACGCTGCCGGCAGTGCAGTGCCACCACCGCACATGCACGGCAGTGGCAATCGCACAGGTCATCGCCTATCCGATGACCGACTCACGCGCGATGCGCCGTTGCCAGATACTCCGCGCTCTGCATTTCGATCAGGCGCGAAGCGGTGCGCTCGAATGCACCGGCCAGGCGCTGGCCGCTGTATAGGGCCGGCGGTGCGTCTTGCGCGGTGCAGACCAGATTGACATGGCGGTCGTACAGCTCGTCGATCAGGTTGACGAAGCGGCGCGCGGCGTCTTCGTTCATGCGGTCGAAGTGCGGAATACCGCCCAGCAACACGGTGGTGAACTCGCGCGCAATCTCGATGTAGTCGCTGGGTCCGCGCGGGCCTTCGCACAGCGCAGCAAAATCGAACCAGGCGATGCTCTTGCCGCGTGCGCGCACCGGAATCTTGCGCGCCTCGATTTCGATATTGCCGGCACGCGCCTCGGCGTTGCCGCTCAACTCGGCCCACCGCTGCGCAAGCCAATCGTCGGCCTGCGCATCCAACGGCGCGCGATACACCGGCGAACGCGTCAGCGCGCGCATGCGGTAATCCTCGGTGCCTTCGGCGTAGAGCTCCACGCAGAACTTCTGCAGCAACCCGATCGCCGGCATGAAACTGTCGCGCTGCAAGCCGTTGGCATAGAGGTTTTCCGGCGCGGTGTTGGACGTGGTCACCAGCGTCACGCCTTCGGCGAACAGGCGTTCGAGCAAACGTGCCAGCAGCATCGCATCGCCGATATCGGTAACGAAGAATTCGTCCAGCACCAGCACGCGCAGGTTCTCGCGCCACTGCTGGGCGATGCGTGCCAGCGGATCGCTTTGCCCGGCGTGCTCGCGCAACTGCTCGTGCACGCCGCGCATGAAGCGGTGGAAGTGGGTGCGGTATTTCTGCTTGATCGGCAGGCCGTCGTAGAACAGATCGACCAGAAAGGTCTTGCCGCGCCCGACACCGCCCCAGAAGTACAAGCCGCGTACCGGCTCGGGCTTTTTCCAGAACGCCGACAGCCGGTCCAGCCAACCATCTTGCGCGCTGTCCACCAGCGCCTCGTGGATGCGGTCCAGCTCGGCCAAGGCCGCCTGCTGCGCAGGGTCGGCGCGCCAGTCGCCGCGTTGTACGCCTGCGGCGTAGCGCTGCGACGGGGTCATCTCACTCATTGCATTCTCCGCGGGCCGCCGGCTGTTGCGCGGACCGCTCAACAGCGCATCGCCTGGCGATACGCGTGGGCCGTGCCGCGGTCAGGCTGCGGCCGGCAACCAGCGCCGGACACCATGCTGGATCGCACCGCGCAGGTCGATCAATTTGCGGTGGAAGAAATGGCTGGTGTCGGGCATGCGCACCAGCTCGGGTTGCTGCTCCAGCGTTTCCAACCAGTCGTAGACCGCCTGCGGGTCGACGATCTCGTCGGCATCGCCCTGGATCACCAACCATTGCGCCGGCGGCTGGATGTCGCTGAAATCCCAGCGCCCGGCCGGCGGCGCGATCGAGATCAGCACCTGCGGTTCGAGCGAGCCGGCGGCGCGCAACGAGACATACGCGCCGAAGCTGAAACCGCCCAACCACAACGTGTGGCCTGGCCGCTGCGCACGCACCCACTCGGCAACCGCACGCAGGTCGTCCTGCTCGCCATCGCCATGGTCGAACGCGCCGGCCGAATTGCCGACGCTGCGGAAATTGAAGCGCACCACGGTGATGCCCAGCTCGCGCAGCGCGCGCGCGGCCATGGTGACGACCTTGTTGTGCATGCTGCCGCCCTCGGTGGAGAGCGGATGACAGAAGATGGCGGTGACCGCGTGTGCGGCAACATCCGGCTCGGGCAGATCGACCGCGACATCCAGCGGGCCGACCGGCCCGTCCAAGGTCAACGCAGCCGATTCGGTGGGGAATGAGGGATTGGACATGCCTGCATAATAGCCGCCCCGCCGGCCGCGTTCATCGCCCTGCCTGCACACTTCGTTGCGTTGCCCATGCATTTTCTGCTGTTTGCCGTTGTCTGCAGTGTCCTGGTGTCGGTGCTGTTGAAGCTTGCGCCACGCCACCGGATCGACGTGTTTCAGGCCATTACCTGGAACTACGCCACCGCTGCACTCCTGGCCTGGCTGATCCTGCATCCGGCGCTGGACACGCTACGCGTCACGACTACTCCCTGGTTGGCGTTGCTGCTGTTGGCCGTGGCGCTGCCTTCCATCTTCCTGGTGCTGGCGCGGTCGGTCGCGGTGGCCGGCGTCGTGCGCACCGATGTCGCGCAACGCTTGTCGCTGGTGCTCTCGTTGGCCGCCGCCTTCACCGTGTTCGGCGAACCGGTCAATGGCTGGAAACTGGCAGGGCTTGCGCTGGGCATGGCGGCCATCGTGTGCATCGTGCGACGCCCCCGTCAGCACCTAGCGACCGATCCGCTGCCGAGCACAACCGGCCTGCCCTGGCTGATTGGCGTCTGGATGGGCTTTGCGCTCATCGACCTGCTGCTCAAGCACATCGCGCAGGCCGGGACACCATCGCTGACCTCGTTGACCTTGTGCTTTGCGCTGGCCTTCTTGCTGATGCTTGGCGTGCAGAGCGTGCGTTGGGCACGTGGCGCACGCCTGAGCACCCGCAGCATGCTTGCCGGCGTGCTGTTGGGTGCGCTCAATTTCGGCAACATCCTGTGTTACGTACGTGCCCACCAGCTGCTGCCGCACAGCCCGGCGACCGTGTTTGCCAGCATGAATCTGGGTGTGGTCGTGCTGGGGGCACTGGTGGGCACATTGGGATTTGCCGAACGCCTGGGCCTGCGCGGCTGGTTGGGGCTGGCACTGGCCGCACCGGCCATCGCGGCGATCGCCTGGGGAATACGTCTGGGTTGACGCCCGCTTTCGGCCTGCGCGACGTCGGTTCGCCATCCGTCTTCCGCGCCGGTTGGCGGTCGCTAGCATGAGCGTGCATTCCCGCGGGAGTTTGTGATGCGCCTGACTTCGTTCTTTCGCAGCACTCATCCGGTTGCCCCGGAGCCGTTCAATCCGGCAGCCACCGATACGGCAGCGACAGCAGGTGCGACGCCGTCGCCGCACCTGCTGTCTCACGCGCCCAAGGCCGGCACCGCGCAGGGCGCGGCCAAATCGCGGCAAGGCATGCTGGCTTCGGCACGCAAGTCGCTGGCCATGCTACGCAAACAGCTGCCGTCGATGTGCATGGGAGCGCCAGCCACGAAAACGGCGCAGAGCCAGCCTGCGCTGGCCACATCGGCACCGAACGCTGCCAGGCAAGGCACGCACCCGCGCCCACCGGCACTGCAGGCTGGCGTCGATGCGCGATGGAAGGCGCCCGAGGCGATGCCTCAGCCGCGCAATCGTGCGCCGATATACACAGCAGCGCCACCGCAGCAACCGCCGTCGCCGCCACGCGCGACAGAACGCTTTCAGCAACGTCAACGCGCTCCCGAGCAACAGCGGCAGCAGCAGGTTCCAAACGTGGCCAGGCGCGAACCGCTACGGTCGCCGCAGCAGCCGACGTTCCCCGTGCGGCCGGCACCGGCTGCTTCCCCGAAAGCGGCGACACCGGCTCCGCCCTCGCCGTCCAGGCGGCTACGCCCGGTGCGCAACATGAATCTGGAATTGGCCGCGCTCAACGAGCAGTGCCATCACATCGGCCGGCGCCTCTACAAAGAGCGCCGGGCGCCTAGCCCGCAGGAAAGGTCGGTGTTCGAGATGCGTGCGGCCCTGATCGCCGAGCGCGACGCCGTGCGCGATCGGCAGCTCGATGGGATGTTGGCGGCGCTGGCGCCATTGGAGAAGATCGCTGCGCCGAGGACCACCAGCAGTCGGCTGGCCATGGTCCAATATGACGTGATGCAGTCCAATCGCCGTGCGTTGCTTGCGGTCCGCGAAAATATCGACATGACCAAGATGGCACGGTATTACACGCGCGCGCAGCGGCGCCTGCAATCCTTGAAGGAGAGCGATGCTCCGCCCGACAAGATCCGACGCCTGGAACGCATGATGCAGGGCTATACCAACGTGCTGGCACTGGAAGACATGGTCAAGCGCACCGACGACCAGTTGCATCGGATGGGTGCGCCACGCTTGATGGACAGCATCCCCACCACGCCGCAGGAGCGTGCGCTGTCCGAGCAGAACGAACGCGACGACCATCAGGAGGCGATCAACAACGGCTATTGAGCGCGTCGTCGTTGCGCGCAAGGCGTCCGCGGACCGCCAGCATCCACGCACGCCCTGGCGTCAGCCACGACACGGCGTGCCGTTGACCAAAACTGCGATCTCGCCAGTGCGATGAGACTGGCGATGGCCGCGGCTCGCCTGTCGGGCGGCAGCAGTGCTGCCTTCAACGCGCCCAGTGCGGGAATGGGTCATCCAGCAGTTGCCATTGCGCCGGCCCCTGCCGTAGTTCCTGGTCGCTGAGCAGGCACGCGTCCAGCGCGGCGCGTGTACGCGGTGCATCCATGTCCACGCCGATCACCGCCAGTTCCTGGCGGCGGTCGCCCCAGAGCGGATGCCACAACCGCTGCATCGCGGCGTATTCGTTGGCATCGCCCACCTCGTGCGGTTGCGGCAGTGGCGCGGTCCAGCACTGCGTCTGTTGCCGCTGCCAGCCGATATCGGTGTATGGCAGTGGCGTGACGCTGGTCTGCAGCGGCTGGCCGACCGACTGCGCATCCACACGGTGGCGCGCAGCGAACCAGAACCCGGCCGCGCTGGTCTGGGTGGCACCGCCCACGCTGGACAGTTCGCCCACCCAATCCATGCGACTGGCCAGCCAGAAGAAGCCCTTGCTGCGGATCACCTGCGGCAAGCCGCTGTGCACCATGCGCGCGAAGCGCTGCGGATGGAATGGCCGGCGTGCGCGGTACACGAAGCTGCTGATGCCGTATTCCTCGGTCTCGGGCGTGTGCTGGCCGCGCAGTTCCTGCATCCAGCCCGGCGCCAGCTGCGCACGGGTGAAATCGAAACGCCCGGTGTCCAGCAGCTGCTGCAGCGGCACTTCGCCGTGCGCGGCATCCACAATTGCCGCGTCGCGGTTGAGCGCGCGCAACACGGCGCGAAGGCGTTGCAGCTGCTGCGCGTCGATGCGGTCGCACTTGCTGATCACCAGCACATCGGCGAACTCCACCTGTTCGCCCAGCAACTGCACCAGCCCGCGCGTGTCGTCCGGGCCGGCTTGCTGGCCCAGGTCGGCCAGCGTGGCAGCCGAGCCGAAGTCTTCCAGGAAATGGCTGCCGTCCACCACCGTCACCATGGTGTCCAGCCGGGCGATGTCCGACAGGCTGAAACCATCGGCATCGCGCACTGCGAAGGTGGCTGCCACCGGCATCGGCTCGGCAATACCGGTCGATTCGATCAGCAGATAGTCGTAGCGGCCCTGCTCGGCCAGCCGCCGCATTTCCTGCAGCAGATCGTCGCGCAGCGTGCAGCAGATGCAGCCATTACTGAATTCCACCAGCGTCTCTTCGGTGCGCCGCAACGCCGCGCCGCCCTCGCGAACCAGCTGCGCGTCGATGTTGACCTCGCTCATGTCGTTGACGATGACCGCCACCCGCAAGCCGTCGCGGTTGTGCAGGATGCGGTTGAGCAAGGTGGTCTTGCCCGCACCCAGAAAGCCGGACAACACGGTGACGGGAAGGCGCGCATCGCGCTGGGGGGACAGAGACATCCTGAGAACCTGGCGGGAAAGAAGTGTTACTATATAACACTTACTGGACCGGATGCTTCTGATGCGCGCCACCGCCTCCCTGCTGGACAGCTCGGCCATCGCCTTGTCCGGGTTATGCCTGTTGCATTGCCTCGCCCTGCCGCTGCTGGCCGCCACGCTCCCGCTACTGGGCGCCTGGAGCCGGGCCGAGTGGATACATGTGATGTTCGCCACGGCGGCGGTGCCGCTGAGCGGCTACGCGCTATGGAGCACGCATCGCCGGCACGCCCTGCCGGCGCCGGTCTGGGTGCTGGCGCTGTGCGGACTGGCCGGGCTGGTGATTGGAGCGAGCGGTCTGGTCGGCGATGCGCTGGAAACACCGGTCACGGTCGCCGGCAGCCTGCTGCTGGCCAGCACGCATCTGCTCAATCTGCGGCTGCGTCGCCGCACACACTGCTAGACCTAGCGGTCAAATCTAACTAGGTGCACAACGTCTGCATCAGGAAGACTCAAGAATCAGATTCGGCTCGAGTGAATTCTTGGCTAATCCTCAATTGCCCAAGAGCTTCTTCTTCTCGGCGTCGTACTCGCCAAGCGTAATTGCACCAGCATCAAGTAGTGCTTTGAGTTTTGCGAGATTCTCATACTTGGCCGCGCTGTCTGAAGCTGACGCTACGGGCTCAGGTGCACCACACTGAAAGTAGATGGTTCCCGTTGCTCCGCGAGCGGCCTGCCTTAGATGGCCGCTGTTGTTAATCGTGCCTGGAATAGCTTCCGAGCCATCTCTTTGAAGCAAAAAGGCCTCTTTCCCGTTTTTGGCCTGACAGAACTTACCAGCCTGCTGCATAAGCTTTGCAACGATCTTGTCTGAACTTCCAAAGATCGTGATGTTCTGCTCGACGAGCATGTACTTGCCTTCTCCGATCAGAGTTGGCTCCTTTGCAAGAGCAGTGACGCTGACAGAAAGCAGCGCCGCTACACACAGAAACTTCATTATTCCTCCGATCAGATGATGATGAAAACTAGTAAACATGACCCACCAGATCGCGCTACAACGAAAAACCCAGCAACACCGGGTCGTGATCGGAGCTGCGCCACGGCCCGGGCAGGTTGCGCTTGGCGTAGCCGGCGTCGTCCATGACATCGGCATTGATATGCCATTCGGCCGCGCCACGCAGCTGCTTGGCCATCGCCGGGCTGAGCAACGCATGGTCCAGGCGCCCGCTCAGGCCGTCGTAAACGTAGCTGTAGGGCTGCTTCACACCGGCCACTGCAAACGCGTCCTGCCAGCCGCTGGCGCGCAGGCTGCGCATCGGCATTTCCATCGCATAGGCATTGAAGTCGCCCAGCAGCACGGCGAGCTTGGTCTGCGCGCCAGTGGGGTCGGTCTGCAGCCACTGGTGCAACCGCTTGGCCGATTCGGTCCGGGTGGCATTCCAGCAGGCCTGGCCGTCCTGCTGATCGGCGTCGGCACCGCTGGCGTTGCCGCAGCCTTTGGACTTGAAGTGATTGGCGACCACCACGAAGGTGGCTCCGCGCGCACTGCGAAACGCCTGCGCCAGCGGCACGCGACTGTGGTTCTCGAACGGCCCGCCGGTCAGCGTGGCCGGCTTGCCGACCGGGGTGACCTGCGAGCTGCGATAGAGGATGCCGACCCGGATCGCATCGTCGCCCGGGCCGCTGCCGGTATCGACGAACTGCCAATCCTTGTCCTTGCCGGCAGCGTTGAGCGCGGCCACCAGTTGCGATACCGCCGCATCGGCGCCGTTGCCGTCGTTTTCCACTTCCATCAACGCAGCCACGTCGGCGTCCAATGGCACGATGGTGGCGACCAGCTTGGCCAGCTGCGCCTGGAACTGTTCGTGCGTGCGTGCGCCACGCTTGGTCGGGAAGCCACCGCCACGGCCATTGCCGTTGAAGAAATTCTCCAGGTTGAACGAGGCAATACGCAGATCGCCGCCCACCTGCGGCGCAACGGCTGTGGGCATCGCCGGCAAGGTCAGTGGGCTCAGCACCTGGATGCGATAGTTGCCGTCGTAGCGTTGATCGACGATGCCATCGACCGATTTGAGCAGGCTGCCGCTGCGCAACACCGGATCGGCCGGCAGATACGACACCGTCTTGGGGCTGCGGCCGTTGCGCGCATCGTCCAGCAACACGCGACGACGTGCGTTATCGGCCTGCACCTGCGCGAACGCCGGCGTGCCGGCAGCGGCGACCTCGCTCGGCTGCCACAGGCGTCCGCCGAACGCGGCGACCAGCTCGCCGTACGTATCCAGGCGGTCGCTGCCATTGAGCGTGAGCGAGGCGATGCGCACGTGCTCGCCTTCCAGCGCTTCCCAGTTGGCCGGCGGGCCGCTGAGCATGCGCACCGGCACCGGCTGGCCACTGGCAAGCCGCTCGATGCTGCTGGCGTCCACGGTGGTCAGGCTCGCCTCGCCACCTGCCGAAACCTCGCGCACGGTGCCGACGATGCGCACGCGGTCGCCCACCGCCAGCTCGGCATTGCCGGCCCCGGTGACGAACAGGCCATGCGAGCGCCGCGGTTCGAACCCGGGCTGCTGCACGAACAGGCCGGCCAGCCCCGCGCGCGTATCGGCGGTGACGATTGCTTCCACCTCCACCACGCGACCGTCGTACGGGCTGCGGCTGTCTTCGCCCTGCACGTCGGCAATCGAGAGCCGCTGCGCGGCACCATCGGCGGCGCTGCACAGCAACGGGGCCAACAGACCAACCAAACCGAGCACAACCAGCGGGCGAGGCGACATCGAACGACTCCAGTGAGTGGATCAAACGCAAACGCCGCCCGGAAAGGCGGCGCGTGATAACGAAAAAGCGCGGAAACAGGCTAGCAAACGATGGTCAATGACCGCCAGGCACATACGCTGCGCAACCGTGATGCGGCTAACGCGTGCACTGATGCAGTGCTGCAGCGCCTAGGTCACCTCTGCACGCGAGGCGTTCGATCGGGCGCGCAACACAGCCAATGCGCGGTACCAGGCGGGAATCGCAGACCCATCCTCCTCCGCCGACTTGCCGAGCCCTTACTTGAGGTTGCCCAGCATCCAATCGACAGTGGCGCGCACCTGCTCTTCGGTCAGCGCCGGGTTGCCGCCCTTGGGAGGCATGATGCCGCCATCCGGACCGGTGTAGCCCTCGATCGCGTGCTTGTACAAGGTGTCCTTGCCCTGTGCGATGCGTGCATCCCAATGCGAATGGTCCAGCGTGGGCGCCTTGCCGACACCGGTGGTGTGGCAGGCGGTGCACAGGTTGTTGAAGATGGTCTTGCCGTCGGTCGTACCGCCGTAAGCAGACTGCGAGGCGGCCTTGGCCAGCGCCGCGGCCTGGGCTGCGGCCTGCGCGGACGCGCCCGTGGCGCCGGCATACACCGCACCGGCAGGCGCAATGCGTTGCTGCACACGTTTTGCGGCGGTGGGCGAGACTTCGTCGGGGATAGCGCGTTGCAAATACGCTGCCAGGGCGATCAGGCCAAGGGTGATCACCACGAGTAAACCGATCACCATCGAGAATTTTTTCAGGAACTCGAGGTCGTAATTCCGCACGCGCTCACCCCTGGCTGTTGGTCGAAGACCTCTGCTAGCGCCGGAGTATAGAGCACACTTTGCGCCAGTCTGACCAGCCTGTATGACAGTTTTCGCAGCGATGGGCGCTGCGCGCCCGGTGGGCGGATGCTTCTGTCCGCGGGCACGCTCGCCTCGGCTGGCCAATTGCCGCAGCGCCGCATGCCGCGCATTGGTCTCCGTTGTGGGAATTGCGTATCATTCCCAACAACCACGGTGGCGCGGTTCTCGCCTCGCCGGTCCCGTCCTTGAGGAGTCGCCGCGATGAAGTCCTTCCTGCTGTCCTGCCTGGCCTTGGCCAGCATCAGTCTGTCTGCCCAGGCCCACGAAATCTGGATCGAGCGCGACGGCAGCGGCCCGGTGCGCATCTTCTTCGGCGAACCGGCGCAGGACGCGCTGGACCACGGCGAAGACGAGATCAAGCGCGTGGTCAAGCCGAACGTGTTCGGCACTGCCGGCAAGGCCGGCCCGCTGCAGCGCGGGACCGAGTTCCTGACCGCGCCGCTGGCCGGCAGCGGCGATGCGTGGTTGAGCGACGACAGCGTGTTCGAGCCGTGGAAGGGGGAAGCCGGCGGCTTCGAGACGGTGAGCTATTACGCACGCGCCGGCCGTGCCACACCGGCTGCAAAGCTCGATTTCGAGCTGGTCCCCACCGCTGCCAATCGCAATACGCTGACCGTGCTTTATCGCAACAAGCCGCTGCCCAAGGTGGAAGTGACGGTGATCGACCCGCAAAAGTGGCAGAAGACGCTGACCTCCGATGCCAAGGGCCAGGTGACGCTGCCCACACTGCGCGCCGGCCGTCACATCCTGGTGGCCACCCACAAGGAACCGGTGAAGCGCGAGATCGCTGGCAAGCAGGTGTCGATGGTGCATCACATCAGCACGCTGACGTTCCTGGCCGAGTAGCGTGGTCGGCACATCTCCCGCGCACTCATGGAACGGGCGCTGCCGCTGCGCGGCCGCGACGCCGGGCTTGCGCGTCCGATGCCACACGCGGGAACCACTTGCGGTTGCCGGCCCACCCGGCTGGGCAACGGTGTGCTGCGGTATGGCGGTTGCCTCACGTCCATCGCGCGCGGTGGCGTGATGTCCAGCGCCTCGCCCCTGCCGCTTGCCTGGTTCAGGCGCCCCTGGCTGGGCGTGCTTGCGCGCACGCTGGCAGCCATCTTCGGTGGCTACGCGCTGGCTAGCGCCACCAATCTGTTGCTGGCGCTGGTGCTGCCGATGCCGCGCAGTGAAGCGGTATTGACCAGCATGCTGATCGGAATCGTGGTATGCGCGTGTGCGCCGTTGTGGGCCTTCGCCACCGCCAGCGTGTGGCGTGCCTGGGCCGGCATCGCGGTGCCGGCGGCGTTGATGTTTGCGTTGGCCACGTGGCTGCAACGGAGCGCGGCATGAAGCAGGGCTTTCGCCAATCGATGGCGTGGCTGCACACCTGGACCGGGCTGCTGGTCGGCTGGGTCTTGCTGCTGATCTTCATGGGCGGCACGGCCAGTTATTACCGCGACGAAATCAGCCGCTGGATGCGCCCGGAACTGCCCACCACCACCGTGAGCACCGCCACCGCGCTGCGCAGTGCCGAGCAGTATCTGCAGACACACGCAGCCGATGCAGTGAGCTGGAACATCACCTTGCCGGATCCGCGCACTCCGGTGGTGAGCATGTACTGGCAGAATCCCGCGCCCGCCGACGGTAAACCGGCAGAGCGCCGGCAGATGTACGGCACCGCCATCATCGACCCGGCCACCGGCAAGGACATCGCCGCACGCGACACGCTGGGCGGCGAGTTCTTCTACCGGCTGCATTTCGACCTGCATTACGTGCCGGTGATGTGGGCGCGCTACATCGTGGGGTTCTGCGCGATGTTCATGTTGGTGGCGATCATCAGCGGGGTGATCACGCACAAGAAAATCTTCAAGGATTTCTTCACCTTCCGCCCCGGCAAGGGGCTACGGTCGTGGCTGGATTTCCACAACCTCAGCGCGGTGACCGCGCTGCCGTACCACGCGATGATTACCTACACCGGCATCGTGACCTTGATGTTCATGTACCTGCCGTGGGGCATCAAGGCGCGCTATGCCGGCGATGAGATGCGCTTCTACGACGAGGCGGCCAACCGGGTGGCCGATACGCGCAAGGCCGCCGGTGTACCGGCGCACATGCTGCCGCTGGAGCAGTTCGTGGCACGTGCGCGCAGCGACTGGCGTGGTGGCCAGGTGAGCAATGTGGCGGTGTCACTGCCCAACGATGCGCACGCTGCCGTCGGGGTGAGCCAGTTGGCCGACAACCTTTCCACCGACGTGCCCTCCATCCTGTTCGATGCAGTGAGCGGCGAGCGCCTGCAACGCAGCGGGCCGCCGGGCGGTGCCAGCCAAACGCGCGGGGTGATGGTGGGCCTGCATCTGGCCCATTTCGCCGGGCCATGGCTGCGCGCGCTGTTTTTCGGCTCCGGCTTGCTGGGCTGCCTGATGGTGGCCAGCGGCGTGGTGATGTGGGCAGTGAAAGAACGCCCCAAGCATCTGAAAGCCGGGCGAATCGGTTTCGGACTGCGCCTGGTGGATGCACTCAATATCGGCACCGTGGCCGGTTTGCCGATCGCCTTTGCCAGCTTCTTCTGGGCCAACCGCGTGTTGCCGGTCGGCCTGGATGCGCGTGCAGCGATGGAGGCCAATGTGTTTTTTGCTGCGTGGGCCACGGCATTGCTGGCCGCATTCGTGTGGCCGCGGCGTGCGATGTGGAGCTGGCAGCTCTATCTGGGCGCGGCGTTGTTCGCGCTGGTGCCGGTGCTCAACGCGATCACCACCGATGCGCATCTGGGCGTGACGCTGCCGGCCGGGCAATGGGCACTGGCCGGTGTGGATCTGGTGTGCCTGTTCCTGGGCCTTAGCCTAGGCATTGCCGCCTTTCGCCTGCAGCGTTGGAAAGCGCCGCAGCCGGCTTCGGCACGACGCGCGCGCGCTGCGGCTGCCGCAACGCCCGTGCCGCACACCGCGCCGATCCAGGAAAGCGCATGAGCGTGTTGCTGTTGCTGGCGCTGAATTTTTCCGGCTTTGCTGCGCTATGCCTGGCGATGGACAAGCATCAACTGGAACTTCGCGGCCGCCTGCTGGGCACTGCACGGTCGCGCCAACTGCGTGTGCTGGGTTGGTTGCTGCTGTGTGTCACCTTCGCGTTGGCGGTGCATGCGCAGGGCTGGGGCATCGGCGCAGTGCTGTGGCTGGGCACGTTGACCGCCAGTGCAGCGGTGTTGTCGCTGTGGCTGCTGCCGTACCGGCGCGGCGCGATCGTACCGGCCGCAGTGGCTGCGCCGGTGCTGGCGGGTGTGATGCAGGTGCTGATTGGTTGAAGGTGGTTCGCGGCTGATCAGAGGTCTACTGCGTGCGTTTGCATGCCGACCCGGCGGCAACGAGCAGCATGAAGCACACGCGTGACCGGCCGACGGAATCGCCGAGCTAAACTGTCAGCGGGTCGCCCCAACTGCGGCCATCGCGCGGCAGGCGGCCATCGTCAAGCACCTGCAGCACGCGCTCGGGCTGCAGCATGTCCAGAAACAGCACCATGTTGACGCCTTCCGGCCGCGCCATGCTGGGGAAGATCGCGCCGGGAATCTCTGCTTCGCGCAACAGGTCGCCGAGCACCCAGCTCACCGGTTCGATCTTGTTGACCAGCGCCTTGCGCCAGTCGTCGGCCCAGTCGGCCCACACCGCATCCCAGCTGGCATCGAGCAAACGCAGATCGGCCAGCGCCGGAAGATCGGCGGCGTAGCTGACCAGCGTCAACGGTGGCAGGAACGGGGCAGCCTGGGCATATTCGGCCGCGGCGGTTTCCAGTTGCAGCGACAGATAGAGCGCCGGCTGGCCGAAGCGATTGAAGCGCCCACCCGAGCGCGCCGCACCGGCACCGCTCAGCGGTTCGGCGGCCCAGCGCGGGGTAAAGGCGCGATAGAGCGTGCAGTGCGCCGGGGCGCTCAGCTTCAACCGGCGGCCCCTGCGGCGACCGTGCGCAGATAGGTCAGCGCATCGTCGGTGCGCCCCTGCTTGACCACTTCCAGCAAGGTGGCGAACTCGAACGCGGGGATCGGCGTGTTCTTGAGGTGGAACACCACCTGGCGCTCGTCCGGTTGCACCTGCGCCATCGCCACCAGCAGCCGCGACAGATTGCGCAGCAGGTCCTGCACGCGCGGGCTTTCAGGGTGCACGCGCAGGCTGTTGCGATGCACGCCGGCCAGGTCGGCCAGTTCCTGTTGCGAAAGATCCAGCAGACCGGCCATGGCCGACGGCGACAGGATGGTTCGGTCCGGCACGCGCAGGCGTTCGGTCAAGGCCAGGGGATTGAGAACGGCGACCATCGCACGGCTCCGGCAAGGTAGGTGCACAGTATATGCACAGTCAGCTGCATCTGGGAGGCACATCCATGCGCTCGGTCAGTGCACTGTCAGCTGCGCGCTTGCGCTGCCCCCACCGCGCGCAGACAGAAGCCGCAGATCGCTTCGACCAGTTGCTCGCCCTGTTGCGGGTCACCACGGCTGGGGGCGATCGGTCCCACCAGGGCCTCGGTAAACGCGCCAACGATGCAGGCAGCCGCGGCATCCAGCGACTGCTGCGGAAACTCCCCGGCCGCCACGCCTTCGGCAAGCAGCTGGCGAAACACCTCACCGAACAGGCGGCGGCCGCGGATGCGCTCGGCGTCGACCTCGCTCTCCACCGGCTCGGCGATGAAGGCGTACGCCAATGCCGGGCCGGCCAGCGCCCGCCGTACGAAGGTGGCGATCGCGCTACGCAGGCGCTCGGCTGCGCTGGCCTGGGTGGCCGCAATGGCACGCAGGATGACCATCTCGCGCTGTACCGCTTCGTTTAGAACTTCTACGAAAAGTTCAGCTTTCGACGGAAAATGTCGATAAATCTGCCCGGTTGATACGCCCGCCGCCGCGGCCACCGCGGTGACCGGTGCATTGCGGTAACCGCCTTCGGCGATCAGAACGCGGGCGGCGTGCAGGATCCGTTCGCGATTGCCGGCCAGGCGTTCTTCCATCAGGGCGGAGCGTCGATAAGCCATGGTGTGATTCTTGGTTCAATAGTTGAATTTTAGTTCACTTTTTTGTTGCGGACCGCTAGTCTGGCCGCATCCGCCGCGCGGCCCGCCCGCTCCCACCCGGCACATCCCGATCCCTGTGGAGTTGTTGCATGCATGTGCCGTCCTTGAACTTCGAGCTTGGCGAAGAGATCGACCTGCTGCGCGAAAGCGTGGCCGCCTTCGCCAGCCACCATATCGCTCCGCTGGCCGCGGCAGCCGACCACGATAACGTGTTCCCCGCCCAGCTATGGCGCCTGCTCGGCGAACAAGGGCTGCTCGGTCTGACCGTAGAAGACGCGTACGGCGGCAGCGGCATGGGCTATCTGGCGCACGTGGTGGCGATGGAAGAAATCTCCCGCGCTGGCGGTGCGATCGGGCTGTCGTATGGCGCGCATTCCAATCTGTGCCTGAACCAGCTGCGCAAGAACGCCAGCCACGAGCAGAAGCAACGCTACCTGCCCAAGCTGTGCAGTGGCGAGCATGTGGGCGCGCTGGCGATGAGCGAAGCCGGCTCCGGTTCGGACGTGGTGTCGATGAAGCTGCGCGCCGATGCGCGCGGCGACCGCTTTGTGCTCAACGGCAGCAAGATGTGGATCACCAACGGCCCGGATGCCGACGTGCTGGTGGTGTACGCCAAGACCGACCCGGACGCCGGCGCGCGCGGCATCACCGCCTTTATCGTGGAGAAGGGCATGCCGGGCTTTTCCACGGCGCAGAAGCTCGACAAGCTGGGCATGCGCGGCTCTAACACCTGCGAGCTGGTGTTCACCGATTGCGAAGTACCGGCGGAAAACGTGCTGGGCACGCTCAACGGCGGCGTGCGTGTGCTGATGTCCGGGCTGGATTACGAACGCGTGGTGCTGGCCGGCGGGCCGCTCGGGCTGATGGCCGCAGCAATGGACGTGGTGCTGCCGTACGTGCACGAGCGCAAGCAGTTCGGCGAGCCGATCGGCACCTTCCAGTTGATGCAGGCCAAGCTGGCCGACATGTATGTGGGACTCAATGCCTGCCGCGCGTATGTGTATGCAGTGGCGCGCGCCTGCGATGCCGGGCGTACCACCCGCCAGGACGCAGCCGGCGCCATCCTGTATGCCGCCGAGAAGGCAACCTGGCTGACCGGCCAGGCCATCCAGGTGCTGGGTGGCAATGGCTACATCAACGAGTACCCCACCGGACGCCTGTGGCGCGATGCCAAGTTGTACGAGATTGGCGCGGGCACCTCGGAAATCCGGCGCATGCTGATCGGCCGCGAGTTGTTCGAACGCACCGCCTGACGGAGCCACCATGAGCGTGATCGATAGCCAGCTGCAGGTCAGCGGCGAGAGTTTCCAACA
The DNA here is from genome assembly GCF_017746015.1 of Xanthomonas sp. A1809. Lineage (NCBI taxonomy): Bacteria > Pseudomonadati > Pseudomonadota > Gammaproteobacteria > Lysobacterales > Lysobacteraceae > Xanthomonas > Xanthomonas sp. A1809. Next base: position 365,281 of record NZ_JAGHWZ010000004.1, read on the forward strand.
CAACGCCGCCGCGATGCGCGCGGTGATCGACGACCTGCGCCACACCCTCGCCCGGACCGCGCGTGGCGGCAGCGACGCCGCACGCGCCAAGCACACCGCACGCGGCAAGCTGCTGGCGCGCGAGCGCATCGATGCCTTGCTGGATCCGGGCAGCCCATTGCTGGAGATCGCCCCCCTGGCCGCCCATGGCATGTACGACGACCAGGTCCCGTGCGCGGGCGTGGTGGCCGGCATTGGCCGCGTGTCCGGCGTGGAATGCGTGATCGTGGCCAACGACGCCACCGTCAAGGGCGGCACCTATTACCCGATGACGGTGAAAAAGCACTTGCGTGCGCAGGAGATCGCGCAGCAAAACCGGTTGCCGTGCATCTATCTGGTCGATTCCGGCGGCGCATTCCTGCCGTTGCAGGACGAAGTGTTTCCGGACCGCGACCACTTCGGGCGCATCTTCTACAACCAGGCCAACCTGTCGGCCAACGGCATCCCGCAGATTGCCTGCGTAATGGGCTCGTGCACCGCTGGCGGCGCCTATGTGCCGGCAATGAGCGATGAAACGGTGATCGTGCGCGAGCAAGGCACCATCTTCCTGGGTGGCCCGCCGCTGGTGAAGGCCGCCACCGGCGAAGAAGTCAGTGCCGAAGACCTGGGCGGCGCCGATGTGCATACGCGCATCTCCGGCGTGGCCGATCACTTTGCCGACAACGATCTGCAGGCGCTGGCGCGCGTGCGCGCCATCATCGCGCAGCTCAACTGGCGCAAACCTGCCGCATCGCTGGCGCTGCAGGCACCGTTGCCGCCACGCTATGCCGCCGACGAACTATATGGCGTGATTCCTGCAGATACGCGCAAGCCGTTCGATGTGCGCGAAGTGATCGCGCGCATCGTCGACGATTCGCGCCTGGATGAATTCAAACCGCGCTATGGCAGCACGCTGGTGACAGGGTTTGCGCATCTGCATGGCTACCCGGTCGGCATCATTGCCAACAACGGCATCCTGTTTTCCGAGTCCGCGCTCAAGGGCGCGCACTTCATCGAGCTGTGCACGCAGCGCGGCATTCCGCTGGTCTTCCTGCAGAACATCACCGGCTTCATGGTCGGGCGCAAATACGAACATGGCGGCATCGCCAAGGACGGCGCCAAGCTGGTGATGGCGGTGGCCTGCGCCAAGGTGCCCAAGTTCACCGTGGTGATCGGCGGCTCGTTCGGTGCGGGCAACTATGGCATGTGTGGGCGCGCGTATTCGCCGAACTTCCTGTGGATGTGGCCGAATGCGCGCATCGGCGTGATGGGTGGCGAGCAGGCGGCCAGCGTGCTGGCCACGGTGCGTCGCGACGGTATCGAGGCCAAGGGCGGTGCATGGTCGGGCGAAGACGAGGATGCGTTCAAGGCGCCGATCCGCGCCCAGTTCGAGCAGCAAGGCCATCCGTATTACGCCAGTGCTCGGCTCTGGGACGATGGCATCATCGATCCGGCCGATACGCGCCGCGTGCTGGGCCTGGGATTGTCGGCGGCCTTGAACGCGCCGATCGAACCCACGCGCTTTGGCGTGTTTCGCATGTGAGTGAGGGGGAGCATGGCAGCCGCGGTTCTGCGTGCTGCGGCACCCGATGCTGGTGTGCAGGCTGGGAGTGAGGTTGTGTGTATGCGTGCCGGCAATCGTCGACGTTTGCGCAGGTGGCTTGCAGCAACACGCGCCGTGTGACAACAAACCTGCTTGCGCTCGATGTCGGTGTGCAACAGGCAAGCCGTTTATCTTCGTAAGACGACCCGCCGCTACGGCGACGTGCAGAGACTGATCCGATGACCCAGCGCGACCCTATCGCCGCAGCAACGCAAGCGCCCTTCGACAAGATCCTGATCGCCAATCGCGGCGAGATCGCCTGCCGGGTCATCGCCACCTGCCGCACCCTGGGCATTGCGACGGTGGCGGTGTATTCGGATGCAGACCGCAATGCACGACATGTGCGCATGGCGGACGAAGCGGTGCACATCGGCGCCGCGCCCGCGCAGCAGAGCTATCTGCGGGGCGAAGCGATCCTGCAAGCGGCACGCGCCACCGGTGCGCAGGCGATCCATCCCGGTTATGGGTTCCTGTCGGAAAACGCGGCATTTGCCGAGGCTTGCGCACACGCTGGCATCGTCTTCATCGGCCCACCGGCAGCGGCGATCCGCGCGATGGGCGACAAGAGTGCGGCCAAGGCACTGATGCAACGGGCCGGCGTGCCGCTGACACCGGGCTACCACGGCGACGAGCAGGCACCGGCATTCCTGCGTGCGCAAGCCGACGCCATCGGCTACCCGGTGTTGATCAAGGCCAGTGCCGGCGGTGGCGGCAAGGGCATGCGTCGGGTGGATGCCAGCGCGGCGTTCGAAGACGCGTTGACGAGCTGCCAGCGTGAAGCGCAGTCGGCATTCGGCAATGCGCACGTGCTGGTGGAGAAATATGTCCAGCGGCCGCGGCATATCGAAATCCAGGTGTTCGGCGATACGCATGGCGAGGTGGTGTACCTGTTCGAACGCGACTGCTCGGTGCAGCGCCGCCACCAGAAGGTACTGGAGGAAGCGCCCGCACCAGGCATGAGCGAGGCCAGGCGCGCGGCGATGGGCAAGGCGGCGGTAGATGCGGCACAGGCGGTGGGCTACGTCGGTGCCGGCACGGTGGAATTCATCGCCGGCCCGGACGGCGACTTCTATTTCATGGAAATGAATACCCGTCTGCAGGTGGAGCACCCGGTGACCGAATTGATCACCGGCACCGACCTGGTCGAGTGGCAATTGCGGGTTGCCGCTGGCGCACGCTTGCCGCGCAGGCAGCACGAGCTGCGCATCCACGGGCATGCGCTGGAAGCGCGCCTGTACGCCGAAGATGCCGAGCGCGGTTTCCTGCCGTCCACCGGCACGCTGCGTCAGTTGCAGATGCCTGCTGCCAGCGCGCATGTGCGCGTCGATGCAGGCGTGGAGCAAGGCGACACCATCAGCCCGTACTACGACCCGATGATCGCCAAGCTGATCGTCTGGGATACCGATCGCACGACTGCATTGGCCCGCATGCGCGCGGCATTGGCGCAATTCCACGCAGTAGGGGTCACCACCAACAGTGCATTTCTGTCGCGCCTGATCGCGACCGATTCGTTCGCATCGGCGAATCTGGACACCGCCTTGATCGAGCGCGAACACGCCGTGCTGTTTCCAGAGGCGCGCAGCCCCGACAACGCCTGGTGGTGCTTGGCAGCGGTGTTGATTGCCGATGCATTGCCGCCAGTGGCCGTTGATCCAGCCGATCCGCATTCGCCGTGGCAGCACGCGGACGGCTGGCGCATCGGTGCGCATGCAGCGCAGCACATCGTCCTGGAAGCAAACGGCGAGCGCCGCCAACTTGCTGTGCGCCCGGATGCCGATGGCTGGCAAGTCACCGACGCAGGCCAGACGCATGCCGTGCGCTACCACCGGCACGAGACGGACGTGCGCGTGGAGATGGACGGCCGGCAATGGCGTGCACAGGTGTTGCGCGACGGCGCCACGCTGACCCTGATCGGGGCCACGCAGCGGGCCGCCTTCCGTCACCACGATGCACTGGCAGAAGCCGACCAGCCCACCCAGGACACCGGCGGACTGACCGCACCGATGCCCGGCCGCATCGTGTCCCTGCCCGCAGCAGTGGGCCAGCCGGTCGCCCGTGGGCAGGCACTGGTGGTGCTGGAAGCGATGAAAATGGAGCACACCCTGCACGCGCCCAGCGATGGCACCGTGCAGGCGTACCTGGTGGCCGAAGGCGATCTGGTGAACGACGGTGCGGCGCTGGTGGAATTTGTGTCCGCGTCTGCGTAGCGGCGCATGGCAGGGTGACCAACGGCACGTTCGCCTGCACGCACGCTGCCGCTAGCGTGGCAAATCGGCCGGCCCGGCCGCCTTGCCACCGGAGTTCCCATGCAACGCCTGCTTCTTGTTTCCAGCATGCTGCTCGCGCTGTCTGCGTGCAGCGACAAACCTGCGCCCGCTCCCGAGAAAGCGGCAGCACCTGCACCGGCGGCAGCAGCGCCCGCAGCGCCGCCTGCGTTAATCACCCGCGATGCGCTGTTCGGCAATCCCGAGCGGGCCAATGTCAGCATCAGTCCGGACGGCAAGTACCTCAGCTGGGTGGCGCCGCTGGAGGGTGTGCTCAATGTCTGGGTGGCGCCGGTGGATGCGCCCGACCAGGCGCGTGCGATCACCAAGGACACCGCACGCGGCATTCGCAATTACTTCTGGACCTATCAACCCAATACCTTGCTGTATCTGCGCGACAACGGCGGCGATGAAGATTTCCACCTTTTTTCGGTCAATTTGGCTGACGGCAGCAGCAAGGATCTCACTCCGTTCAAGAAGACCAATGCCGAGGTGTATCGGGTCAGCGCACAACATCCCGAATCGATCATGGTCGGCATGAACGACCGCGATGCCAAGTGGCACGACCTGTACCGCGTGGACCTTGCCTCCGGCAAGCGCACGCTGGTGCAGAAGAACACCGACAGCCTGGATGCGTACCTGCTCGATGGCGACTACCAGCTGCGCTACGCCACGCGCGCGACAGACGATGCCGGCAGGGAGTTGCTGGTGCCCGATGGCAACCGCTGGAAGAGCGTGGACCGCATCCCGTTCGAGGACGTCACCAATACCGCGCCGGAGGGCCTGACCGAGGATGGCAAGACGCTGTACATGCAGGATTCGCGCAACCGCGATACTGCAGCGCTGTATGCCATCGACACGGCCAGCAACACACGCACGCTGCTGTTCGAAAACCCGCGCGCCGACGTCGGCGCCACCTTGAACGACCCCAAGACCGGGGCGGTGCAGGCGGTGTCCACCGACTACCTGCGCGAAGAATGGAAGCCGCTGGACAACGGCATTGCCGCGGATCTGCAGAAACTCAAATCCCTTGGCGGCGGCGATGCCAGCGTGGCCGCGCGCACGCTCGACGACCGCATCTGGATCGTGGGCTATTCCGCGGCAGAAACCCCGCTCACGTACTACCGCTACGATCGCGCCGATGGCGGCAAGCTGACCAAGCTGTTCTCCGCACGGCCCGCACTGGAGGGCAAGCCGCTGGTGCCGATGTGGCCACAGGAGCTGACCGCACGCGACGGCCTCAAGCTGATCAGCTACCTCACCCTGCCGGCCGAAGCCGATGCCAACCACGACGGCAAGGCCGACAAGCCGGTGCCGTTGGTGCTGTTCGTGCACGGCGGCCCGTGGGCGCGCGACAGCTACGGCTACGGGCCGTACGAACAATGGTTGGCCAACCGCGGCTATGCGGTGTTGTCGGTGAACTTCCGTGGCTCCACCGGGTTCGGCAAGGCATTCACCAACGCCGGCAATGGCGAGTGGGCCGGCAAGATGCACGAGGACCTGCTCGACGCGGTGCAATGGGCGGTCAAGCAAGGCGTCACCAAACCGGACGAGGTCGCCATCATGGGCGGCAGCTACGGCGGCTATGCCACGCTGGTCGGCATGACGTTTACCCCGGACGCCTTCAAATGCGGCGTGGATATCGTGGGCCCGGCCAATCTCAACACCTTGCTCGGCACCGTGCCGCCCTACTGGGCCAGCTTCTACAAGCAGCTGACCCGGCGCATGGGCGACCCCGCCACCGAAGCCGGCAAGCAGTGGCTGACCGACCGTTCTCCGCTGACCCATGTCGACAAGATCAGCAAGCCGCTGTTGATCGGCCAGGGCGCCAACGACCCGCGCGTCAAGCAGGCCGAAAGCGACCAGATCGTCAACGCAATGAAGGCCAAGAACATTCCGGTCACCTACGTGCTGTTCCCCGACGAAGGCCACGGCTTCCGCCGCCCGGAAAACAGCAAGGCCTTCAACGCCGTGACCGAAAGCTTCCTGAGCCAGTGCCTGGGCGGCCGCGTGCAACCGATCGGTGCAGATCTGGAAGGCTCCAGCATCACCGTCCCGGAAGGCGCCGACAAGATCAACGGCCTGAGCGAGGCCTTGAAGACGCATACGCAGGCGATTCGGAAGTAAAGACCTGCGCCAGCCGCGCACTGTCTGCAAGGCAGTACTCGCTGTTCCGGCGAGTACTGCCGCCCATGATGCGTAAGCACTGAGCAGCTAGCGGTTGCCGCCCCACCGGCCGAAGCCGGTGTCCGAGTCAGCGCAAAAGCAACTCGATGACTCGCTGCTTTTGCTGCTGGCAGCGCAGTAGTTCCATCCGCGCAGGCAGCCGCCTTGCCCTGGCCATGTGTCGCGAGAGCTGGAAGACCCTATCAGGGCTGCTCAAGATCCTTGGATAAGTCCCGATCGCGACTGGACAGCCAAATGGCCCCGTTAGGATCCAGCTCGGTGTTCGTCATCTCTTCGGCACGCCAACCGAATCCGCAGATGGCCAGTGGGCCGTCCTGCAGGCCATCCAGGCCCAGTGCCTGTTCGATGTCGACCTCATTGATGGCCGACGTCACGAACGCCCCTAGCCCCAGGTCGGTGGCACTCAAATAAAGCGTCTGCGCAATATGTCCGACATCGAGAATCATCGCGCGATAGGCCTTGGCGTGGTTCCGATACTTCCAGAAGCTGCGCAAGAACCGTGGCACCAGAATCAACAGCACCGGCGCTTGCGCAAACCAGTGCTGACCGGAGAGCGCTCGACGTGCGAAATCCGACAGCGGCTCAGGCGGCGGCGCCATGGGCTGCAGCGCATGCTCGATCGGACGGTAGTGATACAGCCCGCTTGGCATGCCCTGGACGCGCTGAATCAGCAGATAGGTCTCAGTGGGATGCAAGCTTCCTCCCGAAGGGACCGGCTTTTTCAAAAACGCGGTGTCGTGACCCACCGCAACACGCGCGCTCGCCATGACGCTACGTTGGAGCATGTGGCCCAATAACTCACGCGATAGCGCGCGTTGCTTATCGAAATTGCGGCAGGTCACACGGCGTGACAACAGGTCATCGAAGGCACCGGTGGCCGCACGCGGCAGCGTGATACGTGCGGCAACACCTCCTATCCCACGCTCCACGACTTCGGCAGGCGGCGCGCCCAGGCGATCGACCATTCCCTCTGCGGTTGTCAGGCCTTGCTCTTCCATTGTCGCGACGCTGTCTTCGCCTTTCCAGCGTGCAAAACGATGCCAAAGCGCGGCCAACGGCCACCAACGCTGCTGCTGCACCTGCTCATCATGCTGCCGATGGGTTGCGTGCGCGGCTTGGTCGCTGATCGCCAGACCTTGATCGAGCAACCGCTCCATCCAGGGCAGCAGCGGTTGCACCGGATCGACCGGCTGCCAGCGCGTAGGACTGAGTTGACTTAGCCAATCACGCTCGTGCGCAGCCACTTCCACTTCGGCATCGAGGTGAGGCGCAAGCGCAAGCCAGCGGGTACGGCGACGCAGCCCAACGCCGCCGGCAAGCAGTTGAGCAAAATCGAACGTCGCATCGTCGCGAAGCTCGAAGAACAGCGTGGCACAGCGACGAATCTGCATGGAGACATCTCAAGGACACATGAGCATGGTCGATATTGTCTCAGCTATCCCATCACATCATGCGCCAGCCCCCTCACCTGTGGACAAGACAATGACCGATCCAGCCGACCAGGCACACCTTCCGTTTGATGCATCCATCGCCGACAGGCTGCTGGAGCTGCTCTCCAACGACGACGAGTTTCGCGATTGCTTCCAAGACAACCCGGCACAGGCGCTTGCTCAGCTCGGTGTTGCCGGCGCCAATGCCAACGACGGCGTGCCCAGTGCCGGAGAGCCTTATTACTGCATGACCACCAACCAACTTGCTTCCAAGGAAGACATTGCGTTGGCGCGTGCCGAGTTACAGAGCTATCTGACCGAAAAGACCAATCACACCGTGATTTTCGCTTTCGAATCCGAAAGTATTCGCTCCACCCTGCTGCGCAGGTAAGCAGGCAGACGCGATGCAGGCCAGGCACGCACGAACGCCTGCGCCTGCTCGCGGGCTTCCTGCGTACGCCCCAATGCGTACAGCGACTCGGCGGTCCATAACCGTGCTAACCGCGTGTGCAACACATTGAGCGGCTGTAACGTCTGCGAGGCATTTGCCTCGATGTAGGCGCGCCCACGCTGAAGGGAAAGCCAGCGGGCTTGTTGCAATGCCTCCGCGTGCCGTCCGCTGTCATGCAACAAGGTGTACAAGGTCACACGCGTCTGCAACAGATCGTCGGGACCGGGAGGCAGGCGAGCGATGGCGGCCACCCGATCGCCCGACAGCGCCAGATGCTGGGCTTCGACGATCGCGCGTAATTCGGCAAGCACAGGTGTTTCGTGTGCGAGCGCAGGCTTGATCGCCGAAAGCGCGCGTGCAGTGAACTGATCGTCGCCATTGCGCTGAGCCTGGCTGACCAGGGCCAGCATCATGGCAGCGTCGTCCTGAAGGTTTGGCTCGGCCGGGCCCTTGGCTTTTATTGCGCCCACCAGCGCTTCAAACGTCGAACTCATCCCGGGACCGACGGATGCTGTTTCACCGGTGATGGCTGCGGTGGTAGCCCCAATCACCAGAAACTGCCGATAGCTGAAATCGTCGGTGTGCTTGCTACGCTCCAGGGCCTGTGCCATTGCCGCATTTGCGTCCGCCCAATTGGCCTGATCCAGCGCGATGCTGGTGCGGTCGATCAGTGGTACCACATCGTCGTTGGCGTAGCCGTTTTCTACAATCCGGTCGAGGGTTCGCTGCGCCTCGGCATAACGGCCAAGCACTGCCAAGGCATCGGCTTGGCGTCGCAGCGGCCCTGCCCGATCGCCCTCATTCGAGTTTTCGAAGCGCTGCAACGCAGCCTCGACCTTCCCCTGTGCCATCAGGATGCGGCCGATGCGATCGGATGCAATAGAACGCAGCGGGTCCTGTACGACATCGGCAGCCTGCGCATATGGCAGCGCATCCGCAAAGCGGTTTGCCACAAACAAATGCCATGAAGTGTTGGCGGCACCGGCGAAATTGTCCGGGTACAAGGACGCCAACGTTCGCCACAGTGGGAGCGCGGTGTCCACCGCCCGCAGCTCGGCGATCCAGGCGTCTAGATAGAGCTGATCACGTGCCGGCAAGCGCTGACGGAACCGAACCGCGTTGTCCAGATATGGAAGCGCGCCGTTGCGGTCGGACACCGCAACCTTGATGCGCGCCGCCCCCAGGTAAGCCAACGCAAACGTCGGGTCGATTCCGACCGCGCGATCAAACAGTTCCAGGCCCTCACGCCACCGACCTTTAGCAGTCGCTTCCACGCCCAGTGCATAGGCACGCAACGCGTCCAGACTCGATGTTGTGACGGCCGGCAATGGCACTGAATTCTTGTCGATCGACGCGACCATCTCGCCGAGCCCCTGGCGGAGCTTACGTGTGACGTGATCCACCGAAGACAGCGCAGACGGTAAGCCGTCGCCTTGGACAAACTCCGAATACACGGTCGTTTGCGTGCGCGGATCCACCAGCTCTACGCTGAAACGCAGTTTCCCTCCAACTTCAGCGACGGTCGGAAGAAGAACTGCGCTGGCACCATCACGCAACGCCACCTCCGATGCCACACTGCGGTCCAGAACAGTCGTGTTGGGATCGCGCTTCATTCGCATGACCGTGTCGCGCACCTTCATGTCACTCAGGACATTGACGTACCGCGACTGCTCGAGGCTGATGCGTAGCGCCTGTTCCAGCGCTCCATCCAGCAAGGCATTGCCAGTGAGATTGCGCACATCGCCGACCACGACCCAATCGCGGCTGGCAAAGGCAATCGCAGGCTGCGGCCGAATGAAGAACCACACTGCGATTCCCACCGCCAGCACCACCCCCACCTCAGCCACCAACGCGGCCGGCCTGCGCCACAGCGGCACATCGCGCCAGGCTTTTGCCGAGTTCTTCGGCATGCGCAGGGGAGTCAGGCCGACTTCGCCGACTTCGTAGATCTCCATCGCGGTGGGCATGCCTTTGAAGCGCCAGCGCCCGTGCGATTTCCACAATAACCGGTCGGCCCGGTTGCCGAGTTCGCGTGCGGCGCGATGGGTCAACGACTCGGCTACCGCCGAGAGCAAGATCTGCCCCGGCCGTGCCATCGACATCAGGCGTGCGGCGGTGGGCTTGGCCAGCCCTTCGACTTCCAGCGGCTTGGCGCCGATGCTGATCGCTTCGTCGCTATTGCGCCAGGTCAGCACTTCGCCCACATGCAGGCCCTGGCGTGCGCAGAGCGTGAGCGCATGCGCATCTCCCATCGTCTTGAGCCCGCGCGCGTAATCCAGCGCGAAACCCAGGCCATCGATGGGGCGGTCGAACAGCAGCAGCAGCCCGTCGGAACGATCGATCAGGCGGCCGCGCCAGTGCTGCTGCAGCTTGACCACCAGGCGGTCGTGCTCGCGGAACAAGGCGGCCGCGGCGTTGTCGCCGATACGTTCGACCAGCGCGGTCGAATCGCAGAGATCGGTCAACAGCAAGGTGCGCAGCCGCGGCGCCTGGATCGCTTCCGACGACGCGTCCTTGCGTGCGTGGGTGCGGCTGCTCATCGCTCAGCGGTGACCGGTGGCAGGCGGTTGATCCAGGGCCAGCGTCTCCTGCATGCACAGCACATTGCCGCCCTGCCGCTTGGCCTCGTACAAGGCGCTGTCGGCGAGCGTGTACCAGTCGTTCCAGGCCGCGTCCGCGTCGATCATGCACGAGCCTACGCTGACCGAGCAGCCTTGTTCGCCCTGGCCGTTGCACAGCCGCGCTTCCACCGCGCGCACGATGCATTCGCCGATGTGGTGCACCAGCTCGCTGGTGCCTTGCGCGACGAGCACGCAGAATTCATCGCCGCCGAGACGGCAGGCCAGGTCGCCTTCGGCGATCACCGAACGCAGGGCATGCGCCACGTTCTGCAGCACGCGGTCGCCTGCCAGGTGACCGAACTCGTCGTTGATGCGCTTGAAACGGTCGCAGTCGATCAGGATCAGGCCCACACCCGGCACGTGGCCGGCCCGCCGGCATTCCTGCAGGTGCAACGCCAGCCCGCGCCGGTTGTGCAGGCCGGTGAGCTCGTCGGTCCGGCTCAGTTCTTCGGTGTGGTTGAGCTGGTGCGAGGTGACGTAGAGGTTGTCCAGCGCCGCTTCCAGATCGTGGTTGCGGCGGCGCAGCTGGCGGATCAGCAATTGTTCGTTGTTGACCACCCGCACGATGGAGCGGCGCAGGAAGTGCGCCACCATCGAGGGGTCCTGGTCGACCAGACGCTGGAAATCCTCGTGTGCCAGCTCGATCAGACGGCTGTCGGTGGAGGCGCTGGCGCCGGCGCTGCGCGCGTGATCGCCGATCAGCAGGCCGAGCTCGCCGAAGAATTCTCCCGGGCCCAGATGCTTGAGCATCAGGTCCTCTCCGAAATCCAGGTCGATCTGGCCGCTGACAACGATGTACATCTGCGTGCCCACCGCACCGCGCTCGAACAGCGACTGGCCCGCGGACACCTCGCGCGAACGGCCGAAACGGGCGAAAAACGCCAGTTCCTCGGCAGTCATCAGCGCATGCAGCCCATCGGGGACCGTTTTGGCAACGTTCCCTGTCGGCTCGAGTGCGCCTGCGGTGTTGTGGCACGTCATCGGTTTTCCCTTAGGCCAGCCTGCACCATTAGCCCATGGACAAATCCTACAGGACCCCCTTGTTCAGCACCAGATCACACTGTTTCTCACCAAGAAAGAGACGAATTGACGGGTATCGGACGTAAAAAAAGGGCTCGGTTCTCCGAGCCCTTCCCCCTCCCAGGGTGGCGCAATGTAGCGCCGGTTGAATCTGCCTTGGTCGGCTATTGCTGTAACAACAGCTGCATCAACTCAGCGCCAAGCGCCGCTGCACCGCACTGCACTGCATTGCCTCATGTACAGCCGCTGCCGTCGCGGTGCCGCCAGCCGTCAGGCCGCCTTGTCGCTATGGAATTGCGCTTCTTCGGTGGAGCCACGCAAGGCGGTGGTGGACGATTGCCCCTGCTGGATCGCCTGCGTCACTGCATCGAAATAGCCGGTGCCTACTTCGCGCTGGTGCTTGACTGCGGTAAATCCCCTCTCCGCCGCTTCGAACTCGGCCTGCTGCAATTCGACGAACGCACTCATCTGCCGGCGCGCATAGCCGTGCGCCAGATGGAACATGCCGTAGTTCAAGGCGTGGAAGCCAGCCAGGGTGATGAACTGGAACTTGTAGCCATAGCTCGCCAGTTCGGTCTGGAATTTGGCGATGGTGGCATCGTCCAGATTCTTCTTCCAATTGAAACTCGGCGAGCAGTTGTAGGCCAGCAATTTGCCGGGGAACCTGGCATGGATGGCCTGCGCAAACGCACGCGCAAATTCCAGGTCCGGCTTGCCGGTTTCGCACCAGATCAGGTCGGCGTACGGGGCATAGGCCAAGCCGCGGCTGATCGCCTGGTCCAGGCCATTGCGGGTCTTGAAGAAGCCTTCGACCGTGCGCTGCCCGGTGGTGAACGGTTGGTCGTTGGCATCCACGTCGCTGGTGATCAGGTCGGCGGCTTCGGCGTCGGTGCGTGCAATCAGCACCGTCGGCACGCCCAGCACATCGGCGGCCAGGCGCGCGGCATTCAATTTTTCGATCGCCTCACGCGTGGGCACCAGCACCTTGCCGCCCATGTGGCCGCACTTCTTGACCGAGGCCAGTTGGTCTTCGAAATGCACGCCAGCCGCGCCGGCTTCGATCATCGCCTTCATCAGTTCGAAGGCGTTGAGCACGCCACCGAAACCGGCTTCGGCGTCGGCCACGATCGGCTGCAGGAAGTCGATGGCATCGTTGCCTTCGGCATGGTGCAACTGGTCGGCGCGCAGCAAGGTGTTGTTGATGCGCTTGACCACCGCCGGCACCGAATCGGCCGGGTACAGCGATTGGTCCGGATACATCTGCCCGGCCAGATTGGCGTCGGCGGCAACCTGCCAGCCGCTCAGGTAAATCGCCTTCAAGCCGGCCTTGACCTGCTGCATGGCCTGGTTGCCGGTCAATGCGCCCAGCGCATTGACGAACGGCGTGGCATGCAATGAGGTCCACAATTTTTCCGCGCCCAACCGCGCCAGCGAGTGCTCGACATGCACGGTGCCGCGCAGGCGCACCACATCGGCGGCGCTGTAATTGCGGGTGATGCCGCTCCAGCGCGGGTTGTTGGACCAGTCCTGCTGCAGTTGTTCGGCGCTTTGCAGTGTAGTGCTCATCTTGCGTTCTCCTGAGAGGTACGACGGATGGAACGAGGAAGAATGGTGGGCATGCGGCATGGCAAGGCCGTCGTTGCGCGCGTGTGCGCAACGGGCGTTGGAATGCGTTGAAGTGGAGCCTGCGCGACGCCGGTGGCAGGCGTCGCCGCAGGGTGAAATCAATCGATCAGGCGGTACGCCGGTACGGTAAGGAAGTCCGCCAGTTCGTCGGCGCGGCTCAACTCTTCGAGTAAGGCGATCGCTTCATCGATCCGTGCAGCGCCGGGCAGCGCGGTGGCGGTTCCCAGCCGTGCAGGCAGTGCGCGCAAGGTGGCCTGCAGCAAGTGTTGATCGATGGCGGTGCCATCATCCAGGTGCTGGCCGTGATGCAACCACTGCCACAGCTGCGCGCGGCTGATTTCGGCCGTGGCGGCGTCTTCCATCAGGTGGTGGATCGGCACGCAGCCATTGCCGTCCAGCCAGGCCGCCAGATAGCGCACGCACACTTCGACATTGCCTTCGAACCCGGCGCGGGTGACATTGCCCGGCGAGGGCGCGATCAACATGTCGCGCGTCACCTGCACGTCATTGCGCACTACATGCTGCTGATGCGCGGTGGGCATGTGTTCGTCGAACAGTTTCATCGCCACCGGAATCAGCGCCGGATGCGCCACCCAGGTGCCATCGTGACCGGCGGTCACTTCGCGCAACTTGTCGGCACGCACGCGAGCCATGGCCTGTTCGTTGGCGGCTTCATCGTGATTGATCGGAATCTGCGCGGCCATGCCGCCCATCGCATGCGCACCGCGGCGGTGGCAGGTCTTGATCAGCAGCTCCGAATAGGCCTTCAAAAATGGCTGGGTCATGGTGACCTGGCCGCGTTCGGGCAGCACGCGGTCGCGGTGCGCCCGAAAGGTTTTCAGGTAGGAAAAGATATAGTCCCAACGCCCGCAGTTCAGGCCCACGATGCGCTCGCGCAGCGCGTGGAGAATTTCGTCCATCTCGAACACCGCCGGCAGCGTTTCGATCAGCACGGTGACCTTGATCTGCCCATGCGGCAGGCCCAGCATCGCTTCGATATGCGCCAGCGCGGTGTCCCACAGTGCGGCTTCTTCCATGCTCTGCAGCTTGGGCAGGTACAGGTACGGGCCGCGGTCCTTGGCCAGCAACGCACGGCCATTGTGGAAGGCAAACAGCGCCGCATCGAACAGGCCGCCGGCCAACGGCTGGCCGTCGATCAACACGTGCTTTTCGTCCAGGTGCCAGCCGCGCGGGCGCACGATCAGCACTGCACGTTCGGCCTCCGGGCGCAGGGCGTAGTGCTTGCCGTTGGGCGCATCGAAGCTGAGGTCACCGCGCACCGCCGCAGCCAGGGTGCGCTGGCCGGCCAGCAGGTTGCGCCAGGTCGGCGCGGTGGAATCTTCGAAGTCGGCCATGAACACCTTGGCGCCGGAGTTCAGCGCGTTGATGACCATCTTCGGGTCGGTCGGGCCGGTGATTTCGACACGGCGGTCCTGCAGTGCCGCCGGCAGGGGAGCCACGCGCCAATCGCCGGCGCGGATGGCCTGGGTATCGGTACGGAAGTCCGGCAGCTGACCGGCATCGAAAGCGGCCTGGCGCTGGCGCCGCTGGGCCAGACGCTGCTGGCGGCCGGGCTCGATCGCCCGGTGCAGCGAAACCAGCAGGGCCAGCGCAGCGGCCGGCAGCAGCTCCGCCTGGCCGGCGATCTGGGTGGTCAGCGCAATGCCGGGCGTGGCGTGGTCGGTGGGACGGGGAGCAAACGCGGTGGCAGCCATGTGGGGGTCCTTGTGCATCCGGAACTGCACCGTGCGCCCGATACAACTATTTGACAAAGCAGTTTTATCAATGCTGTAAATAAGCTCGACTTATATTAGACCAGCGCAACGCACGCTCATGGCGCCAACCCCGCGATTTTCCTACAAATCTGATCGCCTCAAACCGTTACGCGCATTCTGCCAGACGGTGCGGCTGGGCTCTGTCTCACGGGCCGCTGAGGCGCTCTATGTCAGCCAGCCGGCCGTGACCCTGCAGTTGCAGGCACTGGAGCGTGATCTGGGCGTGCCGTTGTTCGAACGCTCCGGGCGACGCATGGCACCCAGCCGCGAAGGTCAGTTGCTGTACGACATGGCGCAACCGCTGGTGGAAAGCCTGGATGGGCTGGAAGCGAGCTTTCGCGAAAAGGTGCGCGGGCTGGATGCCGGCGAGCTCAATATCGCCGCCAACAGTTCCACCATCCTGTACCTGCTGCCGCGCATCGTGGCCAACTTCCGGGCGCGCCACCCGGACGTGCGGCTGACCCTGCACAACGCCATCAGCGCCGATGGCACCGACCTGCTGCGCGAAGATGAAGTGGATCTGGCGGTTGGCTCGATGCTGGATGTGCCGGCCGACCTCAACTACGCGCCGGTCTACCGTTTCGAGCAATTGCTGATCACCCCGCCCGATCATCCATTGGCCGGCAAGGCCGAGGTCTCGCTGCAGGATCTGTCGCCATATCCATTGATCCTGCCGCCGCGCCGGCAGGTGACCTACCGCCTGGTCGATCTGGTCTTTCAGCAGGCGCGCGTGCCCTACACCGTGGCACTGGAGGTGGGCGGCTGGGAGGTGATCAAGCAATACGTGGCGATGGGCATGGGTATTTCCATCGTCACTGCGATCTGCCTCACCGACGCCGACCGCGACAAGCTGGCCACGCGCTCGCTGAAGGATTTTTTCCCGACCCGCAGCTACGGCGTGGTGGTGCGCAAGGGCAAGTATCTGTCGCCGCAAGCACGCGCGTTTATCGAGCTGATTCAGCCGGATCTGTTCACGCCGCGTGGCTATGACGAGAGCGGCGATTCGGAGCGTTGAGTCGTTCGCCATAGCCCGACGTCATCGTCTGGCATTGCGGCCATGCGAGCACGCGTCGCGCCATCCATCACGCGCATCCGCCGGAAGACGCTGGATCAAGCGCGCCAAACGTGTGTGCCGTGCAGTAATGCGAGCGAACGCGACAAGATGCCGTGACCTGCATCGGACCATCTACCCCTCACGTCAGGACGCATTGCCTGCGCGCGTTGATCACCAACCTGATCGCAGCGCGTCGCCACGCATACACTAAGCGCCGGCATGCCGCGCATCGCCGTGTCGTCGATTGGGGGAACTTGCCGATGCCCTGCAGGACGCGCGGCTGAGCCGACTCAACCACTGGGATGCTCACGCGATGAATCCGACCACGTTGTTGCTGGTGCAGTTGGCAGTGATCCTGGGCGCTGCGCGCCTGTGCGGTGCGTTGCTGCAACGCATTGGGCAGCCGCCGGTCATCGGCGAAATGGCGGCCGGGTTGTTGCTCGGTCCGATCGCATTCGGTGCCTGGCTGCCCGACCTGCACATGGCGTTGTTCGCCGCCAGAAGCCTGCCGCCGCTGTCCGGCCTGGCCACGATGGGCGTGGTGCTTTTCATGTTCGTGGTCGGTGTCGAATTGCGTGCGCCGGAAGGCACCAAGGCGCAAGTGCGCGCCTCGATCCTGGTGGGCGTGTCCGGCATCGTGTTGCCGCTGCTGCTCGGACTGGCTGCCGCGCCGTGGCTGTTCCCGCGCTTCGCACCGCAAGGCGTCAGCTTCTGGCCATTCGCGCTGTTCATTGCCGCGGCGATGTCGGTAACGGCATTTCCGGTGCTGGCGCGCATCCTCAAGGACCGCAACATGACGCGGACGCCCGCCGGCCGCCTGGCGCTGGGCGCGGCCGTGATCGACGACGCCACGGTATGGATCTTCCTGGCGATCGTGCTGACCTTGACCGGCAACAACGCGCATGGCGGCGTGGCGTTCACGGCCATCGGTGCGTTGGTCTTGATCGCCGCCGTGTTCGGTGTGCTCAAGCCTGCCTATGCGCGCGTGCTGCGCGCACGCGCGCATGACGGCCGGTATGCACCGAGCGCGCTGGTATGGGTCTTGATCGGTCTGCTGGCGTGCGCCGCGCTGGCGGAGTGGATCGGGCTGCATGCGATCTTCGGTGCATTCCTGTTCGGCATTTGCCTGCCGCGCGATGACCGCCTGCTGGAACATCTGGCCGGGCGTATCGAGCCGCTGGCCATCACCCTGCTGATGCCGGTGCTGTTTGCGGTTGCCGGTCAAGCCACCAGCCCTGGCGCATTCGCCGGCGCCGGCCTGAGCGGACTTGTGCTGGTGATCGGGGTGGCGGTGGGCGGCAAGTTGCTCGGCTGCACGCTGGGTGCGCGCCTGAGCGGCCATCACTGGCGCGACAGTCTTACCGTGGGCTCGCTGATGAACGCACGCGGGCTGATGGAGTTGGTGGTGATCAAGATCGGCCTGGATAGCGGCGTGATCGGGCCGGATCTGTTTACGCTGTTGTTCGGCATGACGCTGGTGACCACGGTCATGGCCTCGCCGATGGTGGCCTGGTTCCAGCGCAAACGGCACGCAGCAGCCGATGCGCTGGCCGCAAGCAATTCACCTCACGGATGAGGGCGCGATGGTGCTGCGGTGCCGCGTCAGGCCCGATACCGTGCATGCAACTGGGCTGCCGTGCAGTGCATGCCATTGAATCATGGCGCGCTCCACGTTGCGGCACTGCACACGCCCGCATCCGCTCTCACGCAGAGTGCCGTCATGTCCGACCCAGCTGAGCCATGTTATGCCGAAAGCGCGGCACCGCCTGCGTTACGCGCGCAGCTGCAGTGCAGTTGGCAATTTCGCCAGGGCGGTCCCGCGCCGCAACCGGTGCTGGTGTTGCCCGATGGCAGCGTCGATCTGATCTGGAACGGCAGCGAAGTATTCGTCGCCGGGCCGGATCGCATTGCCAATCCCGCATCGGTGGCGGCAGGCACGACGTTGACTGGTGTCCGTCTGGCAGCGGGCGTGGCAGCCGGTCTGCTGCAGCTGCCGTTACACGCCATTGCCGACCAACGCGTTGCGCTGGAAACGCTGTGGGGCGAGCGGGGCCGCACATGGCAGCATCGCCTGGAAGACGGCGCCGACCCGTTACAGACCTTGCAGGCACTGTGCCAACAGCACGCCGCAGCGCGCGATCCGCAGATGGCTTGGCTGTTCGAACAACTGACCGTCGGCGCGCCGACCCGGCTAAGCGCGTTGACCGACGCGTTGGGAATCAGCGAGCGCTCGCTGCGCCGCCGCTGTCAGGACGCGTTCGGCTATGGCAGCAAGACGCTGGAGCGCGTCTTGCGCCTGCAGCGCTTCCTTCGGATCGTGCGAAGGCACCGCAACTTGACCGAGGCCGCGCTGCATGCAGGCTACGGCGATGCGCCGCATCTGGTGCGCGATGCACGTCAACTCACAGGGCTGAGTCCGCGCGCACTGGTGCAGCAGTATGCACGCTGAGTTGGCCGTTTTCGCCAAGCCACCGGCGTGCGCCATCTGCATGCTGTGCACTCGCTCAGGAGCACGCCATGATCGACACCACGCAGCACCGCATCGATTATCTGGAATTTGCCGTCGACTCGATCGCCGTCGCCAAAGCTTTTTATGGGCAGGCCTTCGGCTGGACATTTCAGGACTACGGCCCTGACTACTGCGAATTCCGCGACGGCCGCCTGAGCGGCGGTTTCTTCCACGGCACGCCGCAACCGGGTGGCGCGCTGGTGGTGCTCGCCTCCGATGATCTGGCGCGCAGCCAGGCGCGTATCGAAGCGGCAGGTGGACGCATCACCCAACCGGTGTTCGCGTTCCCGGGCGGGCGCCGTTTTCACTTTGCCGACCCGCACGGCTATCCCTTGGCAGTGTGGTCGAAAGACTAAGCGCAGCTGCCAAAACGGCTGCGCGCGCCGCCAGGCGGCGCGGCCGGTGCGCGAAATCGGGGCACGTCCCACTCGTCCGCTGCGTCTGTGCGTGCGCCGGCTGCGCTCACCTGACGAATACTCGCTACGCCTTGTTAGCAAATGAACGGGCTGCCCGCGCTTATTTGCGCGCGTACAGCCCCAGGAACATCGCCACCGCCGATTCGGCCACCTGCGTCTGTTGCTGCGGCGACAGCGGCGGCTGGCCCATGGTGATCTGCGGCCAGAACGCAAAGCCCTTCACCAGCGCCTGCAACTGCTGCGCGGCGAATTCAGGCTCTACGCCTGCCAGCCGGCCATCGGCCAGTGCGGCACGCAGCCAGGCGGTGGTGCCCTCTTCCTTGCTGCCCAGCTGCGACAACAATTCGCGCGCACGCGCCGGCGAGTGGATGCCTTCGGCGATGGCCACGCGCGACAGATCGATGAACGCCGGGTCGTCCAACAGCCGCAGTTTCTGTTGCAGCAGGGCGATCAACTGCAGGTGCAGCGGTTGGTCGGGCCGATAGGCCAGGTTCACCGCCTCGGCGCTGCGTTGCCACAGTCCGCGCAAGATCTCGCCAAACAAGGCGTCCTTGCTGGGGAAGTGGTTGTAGACCGTGCGTTTGGAAACGCCGGCGGTGGCGGCCACGCGGTCCATGCTGGTCGCTTCGAAGCCGTGCTGCCGGAATTGGGCAATGGCGGCCTCGACGATGGCGTTGCGCTTGCGGTCGGTCAGGCGCTGGGGCGTGGCCGGAGAGGAAGATGCGGTCGACATCGGGCGATTTTACACCGGGTAGTTTACTTTCACTAAAATAAAACTACACTGTGTAGTGTAATCAGTGCTGGTGCGCTGTGCGGTTGTCACCCCGCCGCCGTTGGTCTGTAGGAAGCTGCCTGTACGCCCGTCCATGCCGATCCTGACGCCAGGTCCACCCAGTGCTTGCTGCATCGCCGTTGCCTGATCGCTCGTCCTTCTGCTCTCCCACGTCTTGCCCGGACTTCCTATGGCTTCCCCACGCCCTTCCCCGTATGTCGATTCGCCGCAGTTTCGCGCTGGCCGCTTCCGTAATGCGATGCCGTTGCCGACCACCGTCATGACCCTGCGCGAGCAGCTCGGCCTGATGTGGGCCATGGTATTCGGCAAGCCCCGCACCACGGTGCCCTCCGCGCCCTTGCCGGTGCAGCCGCTGACACGCGCGCAACTGCTGGCCGCACCGGATCGCAGCCTGTACCGGCTGGGCCATTCCACCCTGCTGATGAAGCTGGCGGGCGGGCTGTGGCTGACCGACCCGGTGTTTTCCAAACGCGCCTCGCCGGTGCCGTTCGCCGGACCCAAGCGCTTCCACGCCCCGCCGATTGCGCTGGACGCGCTGCCGCCGCTGGCTGGGGTGATCCTGTCGCATGACCACTACGACCATCTCGACCGCGCCACCATCGCTGCGCTGGCCGACCGTGTCGGCGTGTTTGTGGCCCCGTTGGGCGTGGGCGACCTGCTGGTGCGCTGGGGCGTGGACCCGGCCAAGGTGCGGCAGCTGGATTGGTGGGAGTCGATCAGCATTGCCGGCCTGCAGCTCACCGCCACCCCGTCGCAACATTTTTCCGGCCGCGGGCTGTTCGACAATGGACGCACGCTGTGGTGTTCCTGGGTGATCCAGTCAGGTGACCTGCGTTTGTTCTTCAGCGGCGACGGCGGCTATGGCCCGCACTTCAAGACCATCGGCGAGCAGCTCGGGCCGTTCGATGTCGCATTGATCGAAAACGGCGCCTACGACCACATGTGGCCGCACGTGCATATGCAGCCGGAGCAGACCTTGCAGGCGTTCATCGACGTCGGCGGCCGTAGCCTGCTGCCGATCCACAACGGCACCTTCGATCTGGCCATGCACGCGTGGCAGGAGCCGCTGGACCGGATCGTGGCGCTGGCCGACTCTGCTGGTGTCGCACTGATCACCCCGTGCATAGGCGAGCGCGTGGACTTGAATGCCCCCGGCAACCGCGTGCGTTGGTGGCGGCAGGACGCTGCGGCCACTGCGTCGGATGGAGTGGTGGCTACGCCGTAAATGGCCGGCTGCGCGGCCGGCGTGGGTGTCGGGTGTGGCTACGCCATGGTGCGTGTGATGCTTGTCGACGCCCTGGTGACCGCGTGCACAGCGCGACGCAAAGATCGGCAAGGTCGGTCTCTTCGACATCGCGAGTGCCACTGCCACGTGTCTCGATCTGCGCGTCTCGCACTGCAGCGGCAGGCATGCGGATACGACCGGCATGACGTGGCACGTACCCGGGCACGGTGCGTTAAAAACTGAATGCTGATCCTGAAAGTGGCAATACCGTCATGTAGCGCGTACATGCGCACAAACAAAAAACGGGATGGCACGTGGCCATCCCGTCTTGATTGCTCAGCACTGGCCAGGCATGCATGCCTTCGCATGCAAACATCGCCTACGCAGCACACGCTTACTCGGTCAATCCACGGTTTTCCAGCAGCGCCTTGACGCTGGGGTCCTTGCCGCGGAAATCGCGATACAGCGTGGCCAGATCGACGGTGTTGCCGCGCGAGAGGATCTTGGCGCGGAAGGTGTCGCCGTTCTTGCGGGTCAGGCCGCCGTTTTCCTTGAACCATTCGAACGCATCGTCGTCGAGCACTTCCGACCAGAAGTACGCGTAGTACCCGGCCGAATAACCGCCGCCCCAGATGTGGTCGAAGTAGCTGCTGCGATAACGCGGCGGCACTTCGGCCAGATCCACCTTGAAGCGCTTCAGGGCGTCGGCTTCGAACTTGCTCACGTCCTGCAGCGGCGCGTCGGCCGGCTGGGTGTGCCAGGCCAGATCCAGCAGCGCTGCCGACAGGTATTCGGTGGTGGCGTAGCCGCTGTTGAAGGTCTTGGCCTTCTTGATCTTTTCCACCAGCTCGGCCGGCATCGGCGCGCCGGTCTGGTAGTGCTTGGCGTAGTGGGCGAAGACCTTCGGATCGGAGGCCCAGTGCTCGTTGAACTGCGAGGGGAATTCCACGAAGTCGCGCGAGGTGCTGGTGCCGGCAATCGAGGGGTACTTCACCTTGGAGAACATGCCGTGCAGCGCATGGCCGAACTCATGGAACAAGGTGGTGACGTCGTCAAAGCTCAGCAACGCCGGCTGGCCGGCGGCCGGCTTGGTGAAGTTGCACACGTTGTAGACCACCGGCTTGGCACCGGTAAGGCCATCCTGCTCGACGAACACGTCCATCCACGCGCCACCGGACTTGCTGTCGCGCTTGAAGTAGTCGGTGTAGAACAGCGCCATGGAAGTGCCGTCGGCATCGAACACCTCATACACCTTCATATCCGCGTGATAGGTCGGGATGTCGGTGCGTTGCTTGAAGGTGATGCCGTACAGCTGCGTGGCGGCGTAGAAGACGCCGTTCTGCAGCACGTTGTCCAGCTCGAAATACGGCTTGATCTGCGCCTCGTCCAGGTCGTACTTGGCCTTGCGCACCTGCTCGGCGTAGAAGTCCCAATCGGACGCGGCGAGCTTGAAATCGCCGGTCTTTGCATCAGCACTCTGCGTGTCGATCACCTTCTGCATCTCGGCCACTTCGCGGCGCGCCTTGGCGGTGGCGGCCGGCACGGTGTCGGTCAGCAGCTTGAGCGCAGCATCCGGCGTCTTGGCCATCTGGTCGCCCAGGCTGTAGGCGGCGTAGTTGTCGAAGCCGAGCAACTTGGCCTTTTGCGCGCGCAGCTGCGCCAGGCGCTGGATGGTCTGGCGGGTGTCGTTGGCATCGCCCTTTTCTGCGCGCGTTTCAGAGGCCTTCAACACCTCGGCACGCAGCTGGCGATCCTTCAGCGAGGCCAGCACCGGCTGCTGGGTGGTGTTCTGCAGGGTGAGCAGATACTTGCCATCGAGCTTGCGGGCCTTGGCGGCATCGGCCGCGGCGGCGATATCGCCTTCGCTCAGGCCATCGAGCTTGGCCTTGTCGTCCACCACTACCGCGCCGGCGGCCGAGGCGGCGACCAGGCGGGTATGGAACTGCGTGGAGAGGGTGGTTTCTTCCACGTTGAGCTTGCGCAGGCTGTCCTTGTCGGCATCGGACAGCTGCGCGCCGGCGCGTACCAGCTCTTCGTAGTCGCGCTCGACCAGACGCTTCTGCTCCGGGTCCAGATTCAGCGTGTCGCGCTGGTCGTAAATGGTTTTGACGCGTGCGAAGAGTTTGGGGTCCAGATTGATCTCGTCCTGATGCGCGGCCAGCTTGGGCGCGATCTCTTCCTGGATTTTCTGGCGTGCGTCGCTGGTATCGGCCTGCACTAGCCCGAAGAAGATGCGCGACACGCGCGTAAGCGTTTCGCCACCACGCTCCATCGCTTCGATGGTGTTGTCGAAGGTGGGCGCTTGGGGGTTATCGGCGATCTTGCGGATGTCGGCCAGATGCTGGCGCATGCCTTCTTCGAACGCCGGCAGGTAATCGGCGTCCTTGATCTTGTCGAACGGCGGCGCCTGGAACGGCAGCGTGCTGGCAGTCAGCAAGGGGTTGGATGCAGCATCCGCGGCCGGGGCCGGGGCGGTTTTCTCGGTCACGGTGGTGGACTCCTGGCCGGACGACTCTTTTCCAGAACAAGCAGCCAGTGCCAAGGTGATGGCAGCGGCCAGAACGACGGTACGCGACATGGCGTGTGATTCCTGAGTGGGTAGTGCAGCCGGCCACGCTAGCGGGTTTCGCGCCCGCTGGCATGTGCCGTTGGATTGGGTCGACGGACGCGGTTGGGGATGGCGGCGCTACAGCGTCTCGTCCTTGAAAATCGCCACATGCGGGGTGCCGTCGGCACCGATCCAGCCGCGGTACATGCCCTCGGTATTGAAGGGAAACGCCAGGTTGCCCTGTGCATCCAGCGCGATGGCGCCGCCGTCGCCGCCGGCCTTTGGGATCTGCTGGTCGATCACGGTCTCGGCCGCCTGCTGCAGCGATTGTCCGGCGTATTTCATGCGCGCGCAGATGTCGTAGGCCGCCACGGCGCGGATGTAGAACTCGCCCCAGCCGGTGCCCGACACCGCGCATTGGCTGTTGGCATAGGTGCCGGCGCCGATGATCGGCGCATCGCCCACGCGGCCATAGCGCTTGTTGGTCATGCCGCCGGTGGAGGTGCCAGCGGCCAGATGGCCGTCGCGGTCCAGCGCCAGCGCACCGACCGTGCCGAAATGCTTGGCGGTTTCCAGGTCCAGCTGCGCCTGCGCCTGGCGGTCGCCGGCCTCGGCCTTGAGCGCCTTCTGCAGCTGCTGCCAGCGCTTGTCGGTGCGGAAATAGCTGGGGTCGACCAGGGCGATGCCTTGCTCGCGCGCGAATTGCTCGGCGCCGTTGCCGACCAGCATGACGTGCCTGGAGTGGTCCATCACGCGGCGTGCCAGCTGGATCGGGTTCTTGACCGTGTGCACGCCGGCAATCGCGCCGGCCTTGCCGCTGGCGCCGTCCATGATGGCCGCGTCCAGTTCGTTCCTGCCGTCGTGGGTAAACACCGCACCACGCCCCGCATTGAACTGCGGTGCGTCCTCCAGCACGATGATGGTGGCGGCCACTGCATCCACCGCACTGCCACCGCGGTTCAACACCGCGTGCCCGGCGCGCAGTGCGCGTTGCATCGCCTCGCGCGCCTGCGCCTGCTCGTCCTTGGAAAGGCTGGATTTCTCCACGCCCGCACCACCATGGATCACCAGCATCGGCGTGGCCGACAGCGCCGGGCCGGCGATGAGCAGCAGAGAAAGCGACAGACACAACGCGCGTGCGTACCTAGCGATCATGAAGTGCCTCGATGGAATGCATATTCGACGACAGGCGCACCGGTTCACCAACCAACGCCGACGATCCTTCAACCGCGCGCCACGCCACTCACAACGTATCGCGATGCTTGCCGCGCCACGGCCGGTACCAGGTGCGGATGGCGGCGATATCGGCGGCCATGTCGTTACCGGTCCAGAACGGCTCGCCGATGCCAACGGTCTTGCTGGGGTAGTCGAAATACACCGGCAGGATCGGCACCTTGGCATCGGAGGCGATCTTCCAGAAGCCGGCCTTCCACTGTTCCACCCGCTTGCGCGTGCCTTCGGGGGTGATCACGTACCACATCTGCTCGGAGTTACGGATCAGCCGCACCGCCTGGCCGATGGTGCCCTGTGGCGAGCTGCGGTCCAGCGGAATGCCGCCGAGCTTGCGCAGCAGCGGGCCCAGCGGCCACCAGAACAGCTGCGCCTTGCCCAGCACGCGCACTTCGAAGCCCAGCGCGAACTTGGCCGCAAAGCCCAAAAAGCCGTCCCAGTTGGACGAATGCGGGGCCACGATCATGACCAGCTTGGGCTCGTCGGGCAGCCGCCCGAGCAGGCGCCAGCCGGTCACGCGCAAGGCGGTACGGCCCAGCCAGCGGATGAAGCGGCCATGGGCACGCGGCATCCGGGGCGGAGATGGCTGCAGCAGGATGTTGGCCTGTGTTACCGGTGGCAACGACGGGTCGGGTTGACTCACGCTTACTCCCAGTGGGACGCAGAGCGTCCACGCTTGATTTGGCTGCGTTCCCGCTTGGCATCCAGCCGCCGCAGCTTGGCACCATGACTCGGTTTGGTGGCGACCCGGCGCTTGGGCACCGACAGGCACGCACTGATGATTTCGACCAGCCGCTCGCGCGCATCGTCGCGGTTGCGGTCTTGGGTGCGGAAGCGCTGCGCGTCGATCACCAGCACGCCGTCGGCCGTCATGCGGCGGTCGCGCCGCGACAGCAGCCGCGCCCGCAGCGGCTCGGGCAGCGACGGCGACCCAGCCACGTCGAAACGCAGCTCCACCGCGGTGGAGACCTTGTTGACGTTCTGCCCGCCGGCGCCGCTGGCACGCACGAAGCGTTCGACGAGTTCGCTCGGCGGAATCGTCAGGCTGGGGGTGATCTGGATCGGGTCGCTGGCCATGTGCGCCGATTGTATCGGCAGCGGCGTGGACGCGCGCGCGAACGCCGGCTCCCGTATGCTGCGGCCGGTCCCCCGTTTGCAGGATGCTCCGATGACACCTACCCATTCGCTCACTGCCACGCGCCACCTTGCGTGCCGGCTGCTGCTGTCGGCCCTGCTGGCCGTGGCTGCCCCGGCGGCATTGGCGCAGGCGCCCAGCGATGCCGACATCAACCGCCTGCTGGCCGCCTCGCGCGCGCAGACCATGCTGGATACGATGCTGCCGCAGATCGAAGCACTGCAGCAGCAGCAATTCGCCCAGCTCACCGCACAGCGCCAGCTCGACCCCGACCAACAGGCACAGCTGCAGCGCATCCAGGAACGCACCCGCCAGACCGTGCGCAAGGCGCTGTCGTGGTCGGAACTGCGCCCGATGTATGTGGATATCTACAAGCGCTCGTTCTCGCGCGAGGACGTGCTGGCCATGGCCGAGTTCTACGAGAGCTCGGCCGGCCAGAGCCTGCTCGACAAGACCCCGGCCCTGACCCAGAACCTGATGGGCGCCATCCAGCAAAGGATGCTGCCGCTGTTTGCCGACCTGCAGAAGGACCTGGAGAAGATCGTCAACGAACCTGCGCCGGCCAAGAAGCCCTGAGAGGCGGGGAATGGGAAATGGGGAATCGTCAGAGCTTGCTTTGCTGGGGCTTTGAGTTAGCGGAGAGTGGCATGCGCGTTGACCAGGCGGGCTGAGCGCGCGCCCTCATCCGCCTCTGTGGCGCCCCTCCCCCGTAGGACGATCAGGGCGCTCCCGCGCGACAGCGGTGGCGCCACCTACAACTGCGCCACGTCCCAACCAAACAACACACACGCCTTGGTGAACTCCGCATCCAGCGGCGCGGTGATGCTGATGCGCCGGCCATCGCCCGGATGCGGAAATTCCAGGCGTTCGGCGTGCAGCAACATGCGGTGGATGCCGAGCATGCGGAAACTGCGGTTGTGGCGGCCGTCGCCGTGGCTGGTGTCGCCGATCATGTGATGGGACAGGTGCTTCATATGCCGGCGAATCTGCCGGAAGCGGCCGGTCTGCGGCTGACAGCGCAGCAGTGCGTAGCGCGAGGTGGTGAACCCGGTGGAAGGGATCTCCAGCTCGCCGGTGGCCAGACGCTGGAAATGCGTCACGGCCGGCTTCTTGACCGGCTTGCCCGGCCCGCCGTCCAGGTCATGGTCGACGATGAAGCGCTCCTCGGCCGGCCAGCCGCGACAGACGGTGAGATAATCTTTCTCCACCTCGCCCGCCATCAAGGCCTTGCCCAGCGCACTGGCGCTGTCGCGATCGAAGGCCAGCAGCAGGCAGCCGCTGGTGGCGCGGT
Organism: Xanthomonas sp. A1809; assembly: GCF_017746015.1. Classification (NCBI taxonomy): domain Bacteria; kingdom Pseudomonadati; phylum Pseudomonadota; class Gammaproteobacteria; order Lysobacterales; family Lysobacteraceae; genus Xanthomonas; species Xanthomonas sp. A1809. Next base: position 392,477 of record NZ_JAGHWZ010000004.1, read on the forward strand.
CGAGCCGGTGCACCAGAAAGATCGGCTTGCCCAGCTGCTCGCGCAGACGGTCGGCCAGGAAGTCGTCCTCCCCACGCGCCAGCTTGCTGTCATGGACCATCAGGCCGGCGGGTTTGTCGACGACGGCCAGGACATCGTCCTGGTAGAGAATCTGCAGATGCTTGGGGGATATGCTCACCGGCGGATTATCCGCATCGCCGACACCGCATGCCACTGCATCGCTGCTGCCGAGCGGCGAACACCGCAACTGTTCTGTCACCAGGCCACGCGCACGGCAATGGCTGCGGCCTGGACCGCTCGCACGGTGCAATTGCTGCGCGCTCCACACGCAACTGATGCCTGCCCGCTGCATGGGTGGCTGCTTCACGCCTCACTTGCCCGAACCACGCCAGCGTCAGGGCAGCAGACGGATGCGCGTATCGCGGCGTGTTGCGCCATCGTGCAACGCCAACAGATGGACCACCACCGGCGCGCTCAGTAGGGTGTGCCGTCCTTGTGCCGGTACGCGCGCCGCCCGTCCGCCACGGGGACCAGCATCAGGTCATCGTCCGGATAGGTCACGCAATCGCCGGCACTGCGGTCGCCCACTTCCAGGTACGTCACCACCGTCTGGCTGCGATTGATCAGGCAATGCGCATCGCCCTCACCGGCGCGGAAGCCAACGCACATGCCCGGCTGCAGCAACTGCTCGCCGGCGTTGGTGATCAGGCTGGGCGCGCCGCTGACGATGTAGACGAATTCGTCCTGCTGCGAATGCCCGTGCCGCAGCGCCGAACGTGCACCCGGCGCCAGCGTGGTCAGGTTGACGCCGAAGTTGCGCAGCCCGAACACCTCGCCCAGTGCGCGCTTCTGGCGGCCGCCCATCTGCGCGGCGAACACCGGCGGATAGCTGGATTCTTGCGTGCGCGGTGGCGCATCCAGCGCCGCAATCGCCGCTACGGATGTGCTTGCGTCCAAGGTATCGGTTGCGTCGGGCATGGTCGTCCCCTATCGCCGCAACCAGGCGACCAGCAGCGCGGCCGAACCGGCGCCGCCGCTGATCCAGCTCCACACCGGCACCGTGCCCAGGTACCAACCATCCGGATGCAGTCCATAGAGCACGGCCGCGACCACCAGTAACCCGCTGCCGGTGATGGCGGTCACCACGCGGGTCTGCAGCTTGCGCAGGCTCAGGTCCAGGGCGAGCAGTTCGGGCGAGCGGATGGCGATCTGATGGCGGCCTTCCACCTGCTGCTTCAGCCAGCTGTGCACCAGGCGCGGCATGTCCGGCGCATGGGTCATGATCTCCGGCAACCGCTTGCCCAGTTCGCGCAGCACGCGGCGCGGGCTGTAACGCTCGCGCAGGATGCGTTCGAGCACCGGTCGCGCCACCGCCCAGATATCCAGCTTGGGGTCCAGCTGCCGGCCCACGCCTTCGATATTGAGCAGCGTTTTTTGCAGCAAGATCAGCTGCGGCTGCAGGGTCAACTCATAGCGCTGCGCCACGCGGAACAATTTGATCAGCACCTGCGCCAGCGAAATCTCCGACAACGGCCGGGTGAAATACGGCTCGCATACCGAGCGCGCGGCCGCTTCCAGTTCGTCGATGCGCACGTTGCTGGGCATCCAGCCGGCCTCCACGTGCAACTCGGCCATGCGGCGGTAATCCTTGTGGAAGATCGCCATGAAGTTCTCGGCCAGGTAGTACTGATCTTCCTGCGAGAGCTGGCCCATGATGCCGAAATCCAGCGCAATGAAGCGCGGATTGAGCCGGCGTTCCGGGTCCGAATCGACCCAGATGTTGCCGGCGTGCGCATCGGCATGGAAGAAGTTGTCGCGAAATACCTGGGTGTAGAACACGCGTACGCCCTTGGCCGCGAGCGCCTTGCGATCGATGCCCGCCGCATCGAGCTTGGCGATGTCGTCGGATGGAATGCCGTACACGCGCTCCAGCGTGAGCGCGCGCTCGGCGGTGTGCGACCAGATCACTTCCGGCACGTACAGATCGTCCGAGCCTTCCCAGAACCGGCGCAATACGCTGGCGTTGGCGCCTTCGCGCTGCAGGTCCAGTTCGGCGGCCAGCGTGCCTTCGATCTCGGCCACCACTTCACGCGGACGGATCTTGTCGGCACGCGGGTGGGTGCGCTCGACCAAAGTGGCCAGCGAGTGCAGCAACGCGATATCGGCATCGATCTGGCGTTCGATGTCCGGACGCAGCACCTTGACCACCACTTCGCGGCGCACGCCGTTGGCATCGGGCGGCAACGTGGCCGCATGCACCTGCGCGATCGACGCCGAGGCCAGCGGCACGGTATCGAAGCTGGCAAACGCCACGCTGACCGGCAGGCCGAGTGCGGCTTCGACGATCAGGCGCGCGGCCTGGCCATCGAACGGCTTGACCCGGTCCTGCAGCAAGGTGAGTTCTTCGGCCACGTCGGCCGGAATCAGATCGCGCCGGGTGGACAGAATCTGCCCGAACTTGACGAAGATCGGCCCCAGCTCCTGTAGCGCCAGGCGCAGCCGCGCACCGCGCGATTGCGCGGCGATTTCGGCGCTGGCACGCGGCACGAAGGGCTTGGCCAAACGCAACCAGCGCTCGGCCGGGGTGCCTTCCAGCAAGGCATCCAGGCGATAGCGCAGGATCACCCGGCCGATGCGGCTTGCCCGCAGGATCGCCTTCATGCCGTGCCTCCGCTCGCACGCAGGCGGCGCACGCGCGCGGCCAGCCGTTCGACGTCATCGCGTAGCTCGTCCACGTCGTCATGGAAAGCCTCGAGCTCGGCGCGTGGCACCACATCGCGCGATTCTTCGGTGACGAATTCGGCCGCGCTCTGCGCCAGATTCACCGCACTGCGACGTGCCTGCTGCAGCGCTGCGCGCACCGCGCCGGCGATCTGCACGCCCAGGATGTCGCCGAACACCGTAACGAACGGCAACTGCCAATCCGGGTCGAAGCGGCCGGCCAGTTGCTGCAGCTGGCGCGCCAGTTCGGCGTCGCCGGAAACCTTGAGCCGACCGGCCGGCGCGCCGGTGCGACGTGCGTTGGCCAGCAGCGGCAGTTGCCCGAGCAAGCCGGCCAGGCTGCTGCGCACCGCCAGGTCAGGTTCCTGTGCCTGATCGACCGGGCCGACCAGCAACCGGCGCTCGTGCACGCGGATCTGCAGGGCCAGCGCGGGCGCCTCCAGGGTCAGCGCGATGCGCTGGCCTTCCAGCGGCAGCAGGGCGTCGCGGGTATCCGGGTCCAGCGCCAGCGCACGGTTGAGCGCTGCCTGCAGGGCCTGGCCGGCGAGCGGCTTGAGGGAATTGAAGAGTGATCCGGGCATGCCCGCATTCTACCGCCCCTGCATGTCGCAGCTGCCCGACGGCGGTGTGGCACGTGCGCCGGCTGTCGGTACGGCGGTCGTGCGGTCGTTGCGACGGCAGGTTGCCGGGCACCGCGGCGCATGGTCAGGCGCATCGGGCACGCCGGCGTTGTTCGCCATGGTTGGCTGCAGCACGACTTCCTTCAGCGCATACGCCACAGGCATCCTGTCCACTTCCAATGGCAGGAGCAGGCAATGCGCATGATTCGGGTCGGCCTCATCTTCGGTGGCAAATCGGCCGAGCACGAGGTCTCGTTGCAATCGGCGCGCAATATCCTGGATGCACTAGACCCGCAACGCTTCGAGCCGGTGCTGATCGGTATCGACAAGCAAGGCCAGTGGCACGTCAACGACCCCGACAGCTTCCTGCTGCATGCCGACGACCCGGCGCGCATTGCGCTGCATCGTAGCGGGCGCGGCGTAGCGCTGCTGCCGGGCGCGCAACAGCAGCAGGTGCGGCCGATCCAGCCGGAGCAGGCGCTGGCGCAGATCGATGTGGTGTTCCCTATCGTGCACGGCACCCTGGGCGAGGACGGCTCGCTGCAGGGGCTGCTGCGCATGGCCAACCTGCCCTTCGTGGGCTCCGGCGTACTGGGCTCGGCGGTCGCGATGGACAAGGACATGGCCAAGCGCGTGTTGCGCGATGCCGGGCTGGCGGTGGCGCCGTTCGTCTGCTTCAACCGCCACACCGCCGCGATGGCCGATGTAGAGGCGTTGATCGCGCAGTTTGGCTTGCCGCTGTTCGTCAAACCGGCCAACCAGGGCTCGTCGGTCGGCGTCAGCCAGGTGCGCAGCGCCGATCAGTTCGCCGCTGCACTCGCCTTGGCCTTGGCCTACGACCACAAGGTGTTGGTGGAAGCGGCCATTGCCGGGCGCGAAATCGAATGTGCCGTGTTGGGCAATGCCACACCCCAGGCCAGCGTCTGCGGCGAGGTGGTAGTGCACGACGCGTTCTATTCGTACCAGACCAAATACATCAGCGAACACGGCGCGGAGATCGTGATCCCGGCCGACATCGATGCGCGGACCCAGCAGCGCATCCAGCAAATCGCGGTGCAGGCTTACCAGGCGCTGGACTGTGCAGGCCTGGCACGGGTGGATGTCTTCCTGTGCGCCGATGGACGCATCGTGATCAACGAGGTCAACACGCTGCCGGGCTTCACCCGCATCAGCATGTATCCGAAATTATGGCAGGCAAGCGGGCTGGACTATCGCAGCCTGATCACGCGGTTGATCGAGCTTGCACTAGAACGGCATGCCGGCGACCAATTACTGCGCAGTGCGGTCCAATTGCCTTGATAGCGCTGCCGCCGTTACATCGCATACAAGCGCGCGACCACGACCACGACGCCGCGCTTGTAACCACCATTGCACATTCAAAATGCGCGCATCTCCGGCCACAACGCACAGGGCCCGCATCCTTGCGGAAGCGGGCCCTGTGAGCGCCAACCGGCAGCGCCGCTGCCGTGACGTATCGCAGCTAAGCGTTATACCTTGCCGCGACGGAACATCGAGATCACTGCCAGGATCAGGAACACCACGAACAGGATCCAGGCGATGTTGGTCGCCGCACCGGCGATACCGCTAAAGCCCAGCACAGCAGCGATGATGGCGATGACGAAAAAGATGATGGCGTAATGCAGCATGGCAAGGTATCCAGAAGTTGTCGTGCCGAATCGGCGCAGACGTATCTTGTGGATATGCCGGTCTTTATCCGGTGATGGCGATGTCGTTGGAAGATGAGGATCGCAGCCGTTGCAGGCCTTCTTCGATGCTGATGCGCGGTACATAGCCGAAGTCGCGACGTGCCGGCTCCATGCTGTACCAATGCGGCGTACACAGCTGTTCCACCAGAAAACGCGTCAACGGCACCTCGCCTGGCAGACGCAACAGTGGCCATAGCGTTTCGCACACGGCGCCGATGCGGTAGGCGGTGTTGAATGACAGCGAGCGCGTGACTGCCGGCGCGTCCACCGCAGCCAGCAAACGATTGAGCAACTCGCGCATCGGCAGCGGTTCGCCATTGGAAATGAAGTACGCCTTGCCTGCGCAGGCAGCGCCCACGGCAAGGTGCTCGAACGCATCGAAATGCGCCTGCGCGGCGTTGTCGATGTACGTGCTGTCGACCAGATTGCTGCCATCGCCGACCATGCGCAGCCGCCCGGCACGCGCACGCGCGGCCAGGCGCGGCAACAAGTGATTGTCGCCCGGACCCCAGATCAGGCGCGGTCGCAGCGCCACTGTCGCCAACTGGGCATCGTTGGCGGCCAGCACTGCACGCTCGGCAATGGCCTTGGTTGCCGCGTAGGCGGCGCGCAGATTCTCGCCATACGGCACTTCGTCGGCACCGAGTCCTTCCACCGGGTTGGTGGCGCGATGGGTGACGCTGGGCGTGGAGGTATAGATCAACCGCGGCACGCCATTGGCGCGACAGGCCTCGATCACGTTCTGCGTGCCCACCACATTGGCCTGGTGATAGCTGTCGTAACTGCCCCATGCGCCGGCCTTGGCGGCATTGTGGAACACCGCATCGATACCGGCGAAGGCATGCCGCACCGCCTGCGGGTCGGCCAGGTCGCCGCGGATCTGGCCCACGCCCAGGCGTTGCAGCACCGGGTAATCGCCGCGCTGGAAGCTCACCACCTCGTGCCCACGCGCGCGCAGGCCGCGGCACAACGCCTGGCCAAGAAAGCCGCCACCACCGGTCACCAATACCTTCATCGCACCACACCTCGCCTCTGAGGGACGACACCATAGCCGGCCACACCCGACTTGGCGATCTTGCGTCGACGCGCGGCCGTGCAGGCTGCCGTCGAGGGCCGCAGCGACCAACAGACACTGCGCCTAATCCCTGGCGGGCGGGTGGGTGCGGTGATCGGAATCGACCGCTTGCGCGCTGCAATTTACGAGTGCGCCATCCATACCCGCCTGACTACTAGGCGCTGCCTGTTGTCATCCGTTCTTATGCAGCTGCTGCGCTGCCCACACCGCCAGCGTTTCGCGGCCGATCTTGGCGTTGTGGCGGATGTCGACCGGAAAACCGGAGTGGCGCAGGAAACGCGCGATACCTGCGGTGTGCGGGTGGGCAGCGCCCAGCGCGCGCAGGTCGCTTTCCACCTGTGCGAACGCAGGAGCAGACACCCCCGGCTGCAACTCCACGCACAGCACCGGTTGCTGCTGTCCGGGCGCACCCACGCCCACCAGCGCGGTGCGCCGCACCTGCGGATGCACGTTGAACACCGGCTCCACCTGTTCGGTGTACAGCGGGCCGCTGGCGGTTTCCACGCGCTGGGTCTTGCGCCCACAGAACCACAAGCGTCCTTCGGCGTCGAAATATCCGACATCGCCCATGCGGTGCACGACGCGCTCGCTGCCATCGCTGCGGCGTTCGCGAATTTTGGCGATGCGCGTGGCCGCATCGCGGTTGAAATAGGTGTCGGTGGCGGTGGGGCCGGCAACGGTGATCTCGCCGACCTCACCGGTCGCCAGCACGCGCACGCCACTCCAATCGGCAATGGCCGCATCGTCAATCGCAATAATGCGCACCTCATTCGGCGCGACCACCTGGCCCACACAGGTGCCGGCACCAGCCTCGGTGGCGGCGCGCGTGGCATCCAGGGTGCGCCCTTCGATCGCGGCCACCGGCAGGCATTCGGTGGCGCCGTACGGGGTCCAGAACTGCGCATCGTCCGGCAGCAGCGCGCGGATCTTCGCCACCACATCCGGCGGCACCGGTGCACCGGCCGACGTGGCCAGGCGCACGTTGGGAAGCGGCTGCCCATAATCGGCCAGCACGCGCATCAGGGCCGGCGAACCGAACAACTGGGTGATACCGAAGCGCGCGATCGCATCATGCAACTTGCGCGGGTCGGCACTGCCCGGGCGGGTCGGATCCATGTCCGGAATCACCGAGGTCAGCCCCAGCGCCGGATCGAACAAGGCGAACGGCGGAAACGTCGGCAGATCCACCCCGCCCGGCTGCATGCCGAACGCATTGCGCAGCAATTCGATCTGCCCAACAAAGTGCCGGTGGCGATACACCACGCCCTTAGGCACGCCGGTCGAGCCGCTGGTGAACAGGATCGCCGCCACATCGTCCGGCCCGGTGTGGGCCAGCTGGCTCCCGGCGCCGGCACCATCGCGCTCCACGCGCGCCAGCGTCACCCCGCCCCAGCCATAACGTCCGCCGACGGTAACGATCTGTTTGGCAGAGCGCGCCCAGCGCAGCAAACGGCGCGCCAGCTGCGCCAGCGGAATGCCGATAAATGCCTGCGGCTGCGCTTCGTCCAGGCACTGCTTGAGCGCACGCTTGTCGATCCCCGGATCCACCAGCACCGGCACCGCGCCAGCCTTGAACAAGGCGAACATCAGCAGGAAGAATTCCGGCGACGGCCGCACCATCACCACCGCACGCGCGCCGCGCCCGATGCCGTGGCGTGCCAGCCCGGCGGCGATCGCATCGCTGCGCGCATCCAGCTCGGCATAGCTCAAGGTCAGATCGTAGGCGGCAAACCCGTTGGCGCCGCGAGTGCCCGGGCAACGGATGGCGATCTGGTCGGGGCGCTCGCGCGCCAGTTGCGGAAGGGTGGCCGCGATATTGCAGAGGGTCGTCATCTGCGCATTATCACCCATGCGCCAATGACGCCGGCCGCTGCAGGCTGCCTGAAGGCGACGCGCGGCGCGGGCGCAAGCGCGGCTCATCATCGCCTGACGCCATGACGCATCGATGCGCGGCAGTACCCGACCCAATCGCCGCAACGCGTTCGCAGCGCATGCCTGGGTGCGCGACACGCGTGGAGCGCCGCCCACCCAGGCATGGCGGCGCGCATCTGAATCGCTAACCGGTCACCGCGGCACGCTACTTGTATCGCGGCGCGGTTCGGTCAAAATGCCGCGCTTCCCACGCGATTTCGCCGCGCCAGGCCCGGCACTCCATGGCACACCCCTGCCTTACCTGCGGCGCCTGCTGCGCCTATTTCCGCGTCAGTTTCCATTGGAGCGAAGCCGATCCTGCATTGGGCGGCAGGGTGCCGATCGAGCTGACCGACGCCCTACGCACGCATGAGCGGGTGATGCGCGGCACCTCGCAGTCGCAGCCGCGCTGCATCGCGCTGGACGCGGACATCGGGCGCTACAGCCGCTGCAGCATCCACGACCGCCGCCCCTCGTCCTGCGCGGCCGTGCCGGCCTCGCTGGAATTCGGGCAGCGCAGTGCGCAATGCGATAAATCGCGTTTGGCGCACGGCCTGCACGCACTGACCGATGCCGATTGGGTTGGCGTGGACGACGCACAACGCAACCCGCTGCCGCCGGTGTAATGCCGTAGCGCAGCACCTGGTGTCGTGCTCGCAATCGCGTCGGCAGGCATCTGGCCGAGATGACCGATGCGCTGCATCGGATTTGGATGCAGTCATTCCAGTCATTGCGTGCAGTGAGCTGACGCGTAGCCGCACGCTGCTGCCGGCGCAATGCGCTAGAGCGGATTGCGCTCCAGAAACGCGCGAATCGCCGGCACCAACACCTCATGCTTGTCTTCCAGCACATAGTGATTGGCATCGTCGAATGCTGTCACTTCGGCCTGCGGCAGTGCCTTGCGAAAGCCGGCCAGGAAGTGCTTGTCGAAGCAAATGTCGCGCAGGCCCCAGGCAATGAAGACCGGACGATCGGCGAACGCAGGCAGCGCCTGCGCCGAGCGCTCCAGCAGCGACCACCCCTTGTCGGCCGGCGATAGCGGAATATCCTGCATGAAGCGGATGGTGGAGATGCGATTGCGCCAGTTGTTGTACGGCGCCACATACGCACGGCGTACATCCGACGGCATCGGCCGCGACACGCCCAACCATGAAGCGCCGGACGAGAACGCATTGAACGTGCGGATGAACCACTCGCCCAGCCGCCAGTGCCGGCCCATCGCAATCTGCCACGGCATCGGCTTTTCCGCCGGCAGCGGGAACGCTGCGGTGTTGGTGATGACCAGCCGCTTGACCTGGGCGTGATGCGACAACGCCCAGCCGAACCCGATCATGCCGCCCCAATCGTGCACTGCCAGCGTCACCGGCCCGGTGATGCCCAGATGTCGCAACAACGTATCCAGATCGTCCACGCGCGATTGCAGCGTGTAGTCATAACGCGGCTGCGCGTCGGGCGCATCGTCCGGCTTGTCGGACAGCCCCATGCCGATGTGATCGGGCACGATGCAGCGGTAGCGATCGGACAGGCCGCTCACCAGATGCCGCCACAAATAACTCCACGACGGATTGCCGTGCAGCATGACAACCACCTCGCCATCGCGCGGGCCTTCGTCCAGATACGACATCGCAACGCCGGGGCGCACTTCAAGGCGCTTGGGGGTAAAGGGGTAGCCGGGGTAATTCATGCAAAGACGCGTCCGATTCAGTTCGAGTAATTTCGCGCGGTGCAGGTGCTGCCCTGTACCGCACACAAGTGCAGATTACGTTGATTGTCACGATGCGTCCGGGCCAAGGCACGCCGCCCGTAGCGGAGATTCGCATAGATCCCAAGCGTCACTCGGCTTGCCTCGCATGCCCCCGATACGGCGGCAGTTGATGCTCGTCGCTGGACAGCAGCTGTAGAAATGCCGGATGTAGGAACAGTTTTTCTTTGCCTAAACGCTGCTCTTTCAAGACACCGATATCTACCAGTTCCTTGAGGTGACGTGCAGCGGTTTGCCTGGTCACGCCCAGCACCTCTACAACATTTTGGATGCGGCAATACGGCTGGTTGAAGATCACATCGACAAGCTCGCGGCTGCAGGCCTTCGGTGCGAGGCTGCGGACGTGATCTTGCGCCTGTGCCTCCAAGCCGCGAATCGCCTGGATTTTGGCTGTTGTCCATGCAGCAGTCTCAGCGACGGCAGCGAGCATGTAATGAATCCACTCGGCCCAGTGCCCATGCCGCGTCACGTCCAGCAGCAAGCGGTAGTAGTCGCTGCGATGTCGAATGATGTAGCGCGACAGATACAGCACCGGTACATCGAGTAATCCTTGTTCGATCAGCATCAGCAGATTCAACACCCGCCCTGTGCGACCGTTACCATCGGTAAATGGGTGGATCGCTTCGAATTGATAATGCGCAACCGCCATCCGGATCAATGGATCGACATCGGTGTGTTCGTGGATGAAGCGCTCCCAGTTCGCGAGTTTGTCGCGTAGCAGCGTTTCACCCACTGGCGGGGTATAAGTGATCTGCTGGATCTGATCGTTAGCCAGCGCAGTACCAGGCACGCGACGAACCTGCATCTGCACCGCTTTGATACGACTGCACACGACAATCGCGGTTTCGGTACACAGCGGCCGCTGTCTGAGCGATTGAAAGCCTTCGTACAGCGCACTGCGGTAACGCAGGGCTTCTTTGGTCGCGGGATTTTGGGCGCGCTCTTGGTCGTCTGCGTAGCGAAATAAATCGTCAGTGGTCGTGACGATGTTTTCGATCTCCGAGCTGGCCTGCGCTTCCAGGACCGGAATTGTATTGATCAACACGGCCGGGTTGGGTAACAACGCGGTGGCCTGTTTCAGTTCGGCCAGGGCGGTGCGTGCGACGATGCAAGCCTTGAGCAGGCTGCGGGTTTCTATATCTCCCGCCGGCGGTAGCGGCGGGAGAGCAATGTGGGGTTGACCCGGGTCGAAAGCGGGTGGTTCATCCATGGCACCTGCTCATGTTGCGAGAACGAACATGATGCAAGAACGCGTTCTAAAAATCCATTTTTTTTAACGCGTCTTTCCGTGCATCACCAAACCACTTCCGCCATCGAGCAATTCAAGCCCGAGCCAATGCCCAGCAGCGCGATGCGGTCGCCCTTCTTCAGGCGGCCCAGCTCCTTGAGCTTGCTCAGCACGATCGGCACCGAGGCCGGGCCGATGTTGCCGTGCTCGCCGAAGATGGTCATGACCTTGGCCGGGTCGATGCCGAACGACTTCACGAAGGCGGCGGTGTGCGGGCGGCTGACCTGGTGGATGACGAACTGGTCCAGCTCCTCCACCGCCCAGCCCAGCACCTGCCTGGCGGCCATGAAGGTCTTCTGGGCCAGCTTGATCCCTTCGATCAGCAACAAGCGGGTGTCGGTGACCATGCGGTCCAGGTTGCCCCGGCACAGCTTGTTCCACTCGGTGGCCGAACGGGTCACGCCGCCCTTGTAGCGCGGCGCGTCGGGCACCAGCTCGGTGCGCGCCATCACCATGGCTGCTGCACCGCAGCCCAGGGTCAGCGCGGCAAGTTCGTTGCGGAACTCCTCCTCGGTGACATCCGGCGAGGTCATGCGCTCAAGGGTCTTTTCGTACACCAGGTTGGCAGTCTCGCCATCCACCACCAACGCGTAGTCGATCTCGCCGCGCTCAAGCATGCGTGCGGCGATGTCCATGCCATTGATGAAGGCCAGGCAGGCGTTGGCCACGTCGAAGGTGACGCAGTGGTCGCCCACGCCCAGGTTGCCGGACACGATGGACGCCGTGGACGGCTCCAGGTAATCGCGGCTCACCGAGGTGTTGACCAGCAAGCCGATCTTCTCGATGCCGATACCGGCATCGATCAGCGCCTTGCGCGCGGCCTGGGTGGCGGCGTCCGATGCCTGGACATCCTGGTCCCACAAGCGCCGTGCATGGATACCGGCAACGTCGCCCAACACGTCGGTCTTGATTCCGAGGCGGTCGTAGGTCGGTTGCAGGCGTTCGTTGATTTCCTTGGAAGTCAGCGTGTGCGGCGCATCAACATGCGCCAGTCCCGCGATGGAGACATTCTGGAAGAGCATCGAAGTAGCGCCATGGCGTCAGGCGAGGGGGCGCTAGTCTAGCCGCTGGCTGGTTTTACCGCATCTTTACAATTGAATCGCCTGCGCCCCAGCCCAACGGTTCAGCGCGGGGGGCAGCGGAAGGCGTTGAAACGCTGGCTGCCGTCGGCCGGCTGGCCTTGCGCCTGCACCGCATTGGCGTTGGCGCCGGGGGCCTCGTTGCGCGCCAGCGTTTCCAGCTCTTCCTGCACGCGCAGCGGGTTGCGGTTGTAGAAGCCGACCTTGCTCTTGACCGTCACCACCACTTCGCCCTGCTGCTGACACCCCGCTGGCACAGGGCCTGCGGGCAGCACCCGCACACTTTTGCCGCTTTGTTCGATCGGCACCCAGGTGCACGCCGCAGTGGTGGTGGCAACCAGAACAGACAGCATCAGCACGCGCATAAGTCATCACACCTGTGGGGAAAGCCGGATTGTGCCGCAGTTGCCTGCTGGCGATCCGGCGCGCGGTGGCACCCGCCATCCACCCATTCAGCGCACCGAACCGCCTTGCCTTGAGCGTGCATACCCGTTTAGCCGCGGTGTCCGCCGTCCTGCAGCGCGTCCGGGTGTCCGGACGCGGACACTCTTACGCGGCTGAAATCCCTTTAAAAACAATGGCCTTTTGTTGGCACACCGTTTGCTCCCCTGTATCTCGCAACCGCCGACAGCCGCTGAAACTGACTTTTCGCTGAACAAAATAAAAAGCCACGCGAAAGTTCTTGTGCGCACCAAAACGGTGTACTACCTTACTACCACACCACTGATTAACAACACCAAGAGACCTCGCCATGAAGACCCAGACCCTGCGCATCGCCCTCTCCACCGCCCTGTTCGCTGGCGCCACCCTGGCCGGGTTTGCCCAGGCCGCGAGCCTGACCACCCTGGACACCGTCCAGGTTCGCCCGGCCGCCGACCAGATCGCCCAGCAGACACTGGAGCGCAACAGCGCCATTCGCACCCTGACCGCCGTGCAAGTGCGTCCCTCGGCCGAGCAAGTGGCCGCACTGGCCGCCGAACAGGCCGGCCCGCGCATCGTCACCTTGGCGGCGGTGCAGGTGCACCCTTCGGCTGAACAGCGTGCCGACCTGGTGGTGCGCAGCGCCGCCTCCAGCGCGCAGAGCGCCTCCAGCCAGGCAGCTGGCGCCATCGGTGCACTGATGGGCCAGGTCATCGTGAACCTGCCGACGCCGCAGCTGCAGCCCTCGCCGGCCGAACTGGAAGCGCTGGTCAACGCCGCCATCAGCCTTTAAGCACGCGCGCAGCTACACTTGCGCGCATGCCAGCACCTGTCCTCGACGTCATCCTGTTTCAGCCTGAAATTCCGCCCAATACGGGCAATGTGATTCGCTTGTGCGCCAATACCGGCGCGCGCCTGCACCTGATCGAGCCGCTCGGCTTCGACCTCAGCGACAAGCAGCTCAAGCGCGCCGGCCTGGACTACCACGAATACGCGCCGTTGCAGGTGCACACCGACCTGCCCAGCGCCCTGGCCGCGATCGCGCCCAAGCGCGTCTTCGCGCTGAGCACCCGCAGTACGGTGCGCTACGACACACCGCAGTTCGCCGATGGCGATGCGTTTTTATTTGGTCCGGAAACCCGCGGCCTGCCGGCCGAGGTGCTGGAGTCAATTCCGCCGCAGCACCGGCTCCGTTTGCCGATGCGCCCGGACAACCGCAGCCTCAATCTGTCCAACACCGTTGCGGTGATGGTGTTCGAAGCCTGGCGGCAATGGAATTTCGCTGGCGGCCAGTAACCAGGCGATAGCCGGGACTGTACGCAACGGCATGCGCCTGCGTGCCTGCTGGCAAGACCGCATCGACGGACGCGCGATGAGATGGTGGCTACCGCACCTGATCTCTCACCAGGACGCGGCATCTGTGGTGGTAGCTATCGTTGGACAGCGACAGACACTGCATCGATCCGGACCAACGAGGCGATGATGTGCGCCGCGTCATCTGCGCGACTGCCAGGCCTGCCGGCCGACAGGACACGCCCCTGGTCAGAGCGCACTTGCTCGTCCCTACCAACGCAGTGCGATCGATAGCGCGCAAGTCGCGACGGACAGCGATCGGTCGCTCCGCTTGCGCGCGCCCTGCGCACCGGTCACAGCACTGTCTCGGCCTGCATGGAAGCCGCTGCCTGCAACATGCCGCGACAGCCGGCCCATAACGCCACTGCCAGCAGCGCGATCGCACCCAAGGTCAGAAACGCGATGCGGTAGCCGAAGGCATGCGCCAACCAGCCACCAAACGCCGGACTCAGTGCCGCACCGACGCCCTGCACGGTCATCACCGCGCCCTGGCCGACATTCACGCGCCCGGTGCCTTGCAACAACCGCGCGACCAGTGCCGGCACCACCACGCTTTGCAAGCCGGCGCCGAGCCCATCGAGGATCTGCACCGGAAACACGCCCCAGCCGTGAATCACCGATGCCGCCACCAAGGCGCGCAACGGCAGGGCCATGAACGCCACCAGCAGCACCCACCAGTGCCCATGCACGCGTATCCAGCGCATCGCCAGCAACGCGACCACCACCATCGTGGCCTGTGCCACCACGATGGTGGTGGCCGTCAATGCACTCGGGTCGCCGGCGTGCGCCGCCACGATCGCCATGCCGTACAGCGGCAGCATCGCCGCATTGCCCAGATGGAACAGCCCCAGCGTCACCGCCAGCAGCGCCAGCGGGCGGCAGGTCAGCAGCACACGCCAACCGCTCAACGCATCCCCACCGTTGTTGCTTGCCAGACCGCGTGCTGCGCGGTGGTCGATGGCCGCAGCCGGAATCGCCAGCACCGCCACCAGCGCCAGGGCGCCGAAAAAGGCGGTCAGCAGGAACACGGCGGCGAAGCCATAGCGCCATCCCAACCAGCCGGCCAGCACCGCGGCCAGCACGTTGCCCGCATGGTTGGCCACCTGATTGCGCGCCAGCTGATGGTCGAAACCGTGCGCGTGCACCAGCCCCAACGTAATGCCCGTCAATGCCGGGCCAATGCCGGCCGCTGCCAACGCCGAGGCGATCTGGGCGGCGACCACGCCCGAAGAGGTGGGCTGCAGCCAGATCAAGGCGGTGGCAAGCAGGATCGCCAGGCAACCGACCACCACCACGGCGCGTTTGCGCCGGGTGGCATCGACCAGCGCGCCGGCCGGTGTGGTGGCGAGCATGCCGGCAATGCCGCCCACGCTCATCACCGTGCCGATCGCCGCCACCGACCAGCCTTTGGATTGCAAAAACACGCTGAGGAACGGCCCCAGCCCGTCCTGCACATCGGCCACGCTGAAATGCAGTGCTTCCAGCGCGCGTGTCCCACGGGGCCTGGCCTTGGTCATCGGCATGGCACCGCTCCGCTGCGAGCGCGCACGAAGGCGCACGTGGCAGGCCACGGGGCGGGCATCTCAGTGGCGCGCGGTGGCCGCATGTCAGGCTCCTAGTGTTTGGGCTTGGGCTTGGGTTTATGCGCAGGGCCGTGCGGTGGATGCTCGATCTGCTTCAGCGTCGCCGCCTTGCCACCCAAGGCATGGGCATGGATCAGCACGCCGTGCGGCGTGGCCTTGGTCTCGCCTTCGGCCACCAGTGGCTTGCCGACCACTAGCTGCTTGGCGAAGTCGCCACCGGCATGCGGCGGAAACCGCACCGTGACCGCATCGTCCAGCAGCACGCCATGCACCTGCCCATGCGGACCGTGCAGCAACCGGGTGATGGTGCCGCTGTGCTGGGCCACTTCCGGCTTGGGCGGTTTGCCGGGCGGTTTGGGTTTGGGCTTGGCATGCGGCCCATGCGGGCCTTCATCGAGGATGCGCTTGCCGCCTTCCGGATCGATTGCCAGCGCCACCAGCATCTCCACGTCGCGCGGCTTGAGGCCACGTACGGTGAGCGCGCTACCAGGCTTGAGCGCCTTCAGCAGCGCCTCGGACAGATGCGGCGGGGTGTGCACTTCGGTGCCATCGGTGAGCAGCAGGCCGTCGATATCGGCCTTGGG
The DNA here is from genome assembly GCF_017746015.1 of Xanthomonas sp. A1809. Lineage (NCBI taxonomy): Bacteria > Pseudomonadati > Pseudomonadota > Gammaproteobacteria > Lysobacterales > Lysobacteraceae > Xanthomonas > Xanthomonas sp. A1809. Next base: position 408,579 of record NZ_JAGHWZ010000004.1, read on the forward strand.
GTTGAGCAGGAAACGCGCCAGGGTGCCGCGGGTGGCGGGGAGGAAATCAGGGTCGACCCAATGCATGGTGTTACTCCGAAAAAGGACCGGCATTGCCGGTCAAGCCGCTGGCCACGCGGCTGCGTGACCAGCGGAGGAAACCAACGAACAAAACAGGAGCGGTACGACTCAACGGCCGGCCGGCGGAACCGGCGCGCCCGGCGGCGGTGGCGGCAGCGGGCCGTCCGGACGCGGCGCGGTGAACAGCGCACGCAGCGAGGAGCGATCACGCCCCAGCTGGGTCGCCTCGATCGCACGGCCGTCCGGGGTGGCCACACCGAAGCCGCTAGCGCTCAGCGGCTCGCCCACGCGCAGCAGATCGGCAAACTGCAGCGCCAGATGCGGTGGCATCCGCACCACCGTGCCATCGCTGACCAGCGCACCATTGACCTCGCCGGCAGGCCCATAGACCAGGCGCTGGATCGTGCCATCGGACTGCAACGGGGTCAGCTGGCCGGGGGTCGGCGGCGGCGGCGGGGCGGCGCCGAAGGTGGGCGGACGGTCGACCACCTCGCGGCCGCTACGGCCGGAGCGGATCGAACTGACCTGCAGCACCGGCAGATTGCCCAGACGGAAGCCCTTGACGACGACATTGTCGCCGGCCCGTACGGCTGCCTTCACCTCGCTGGACAGATGCGGTGGAAACCCGACCTGGGTGCCGTCGCGCAGCCACAGTCCGTCGACCTCGCCATTGGGGTTGAGCAGGAAGCGCTCGACGGTACCGCTCACGCTCACCGGTGTGGCGGCGACCGGGGTCGGCGGGGCTGGCGGACCGCCGATCGGGCCGTTGGGCGCCGGCGGCGGCGGCGGGGCGGCCACCTGTGCGGCGGCGGCGCCGATGGTGCAGGCCAGGGCAATTGCAAGAACAGTCTGACGCATCATGGGGATGTCTCCTGCGCGGCGGGAAGGGGCCGCGTACCAGAGACAAAGCAGCAATCGTGCCAACCAATAACTGATTGTTTTGAAAGAGCTTTATTTGCTCTGCAGCCGGACGGTGACGTCTGCATTTCATCCACCCTGTCCGGTTTGGGGACACCTGTCCCGCAGCATGTGATCGATGTGCGCACAAGTGTCACAGGCCGTATTCCTCCAGCTTGCGATAGAGCAGCTGCCGGTGGATCCCCAGCCGGCGCGCGGCCTCGGCGCGATTGCCCTGGCTGTGTTCCAGCGCCGACCGGATCATCTGCGTTTCCAGCCGCGCCACGGCCTCGGGCAGGGTCCCGGTCACCACCGATGGCTCCTGCGGCGGCAATTCGCCCGCCTCGCCCAGCGCTTCATCCAGATCCGCCGCATCGATGCTGGCGCCACGCACCAAGACCTGGCTGCGCTGCATGACATTGCGCAATTCGCGCACGTTGCCAGGCCAGCGGTGCGCGAGCAGGCGCTCCTGCGCGGCCGGCGACAGGCTCTGCGCACGCGCTGAATCGGCGCTCAGGAAGTGCTGCGCCAGCAGCAGGATGTCCTGGCCACGCTCGCGCAATGGCGGCAGTTCGATCGGCACCACATTGAGGCGGTAACGCAGGTCGCTCCGAAAGCGTCCGTCGGCCACGCAGGCCGCCAGGTCGCGATGGGTGGCGGCCAGCACCCGCACATCCACCTTCTGCGGGCCGCTGCCACCCAGTGGCGTCACCTCGCCTTCCTGCAGGAAACGCAGCAGCTTGGCCTGCATCGGCAATGGCATGTCGCCGATTTCGTCCAGAAACAACGTGCCGCCATCGGCTTCGCGAATCAGCCCGCGTCGGTCGCTGCTGGCGCCGGAAAACGCCCCCTTGCGATGGCCGAACAGCTCACTCTCCATCAAGTCCAGCGGAATGGCCGCGCAGTTGACTGCGACAAATGGCGCATTGGCGCGCGGGCTGGCGCGATGCAGCGCGCGTGCGGCCAATTCCTTGCCGGTGCCGGTTTCCCCGGTGATCAGCACCGGCAGATCGGACGCCGCTGCCAGCCCGATGCGCTTGTGCACGGTGCGCATCGCCGGGCTGTGGCCGACCAGTGCATCCTCATCTTCGACCGGCGCAGGCGAGCTGTCTGTCGCTGCAGCCTGCGCATCGGCGCGACTGAGCAGCGCGCGCTCCACCACCTCCACGATATCGGCACGGCCGACCGGCTTGACCAGATGATCGAAGGCGCCCAGCGTCATCGCCTCGATCGTGTTGCCGCTGGACACATGGGCGGTCAGCATCACGAGCGGCACCTGACGCGCCTGCGCATCGTCCAGGCGCGCACGCAGCACCGCGATGCCATCCATGCCCGGCATGCGGAAATCCACGAACGCCATGTCGATGCCGCCTTCGCTCAGCCGCGCCAGCCCGTCCGGCCCGTTCTCGGCGGCGACCACCGTATGCCCGAGCGAGCGCAAGGTGGCCTGCAAGGTGGTGCGAAACGCCGCGTCGTCGTCGATGATCAGGATGCGCGCCATGGCAACTCCAGGATGAAATGGGTCAGCCCGTCGGCATGTGCGTAGCGCGCGTGCCCGCCATGCGCACGCGCGATCTCGCGCACCAGCGCCAGCCCCAGGCCATTGCCGTCGGCGCGGCCACTGACGAACGGCTCGAACAGGTGCGCAGCGATCGGTTCTGCGATCGGCGCGCCACGGTTGCAGACCTGCAGCTGCAACATGCCCTCCACTGCTGCCGCCTGCAGCGTGACCTCGCTGCCTGGATCGGCGTGCTGCGCAGCATTGCGCAGCAGGTTGTGCACGGCGCGCCCCAGTTGCTGCGGATCCAGGGTCCAGCGCAACGGCGCGGCCGGCAGCAGCAGGCGGGGCGGCGGCGTGCCCGGCGGTAATGGGCTGTGTTCCAGTAGCGTCGCCAACCAGTCCTGCACCACCACCGTCTCCAGGTGCAGGCGAATCGGCTGCACCATGCCGAGCAGGCTCTCGACCACACCATCCAGGCGACGAATCTGCCCCAGCATCAACTCGCCATGCGCCGCGTCGTCGGGCGTCGCATCGCCGCGCGCGATTTCGTTTTCCAGCGCCAACCGCATCGTGGCGATCGGGTTGCGGATTTCATGCGCCACGGTGGCCGTCATGCGCCCGAGTGCGGCAAGCCGTTCGTGCCGCGACAGCTCGTCGGCCAGCCGGCGCGTCTGCGCCAGCGCCTGCGCGTTGCGCTGCGCATAGTCGTTGACCGCCGCGCCCAGGCGGTCCAGTTCCGGCGCACCGGTCGGCGGAATGTGCGGCGTCTGGGTGTCGGCGGCCAGCGCCTGCTGGATCCGCTGCAGGCGCTGGCTCCAGCGCCGTACCAGCACGCCCAGCGCAATGGCCGATATCGCCACCATCGCGAAGATCAGCAGCATGCCAACGACCAATGGCCGCCATGCGTCGGCCTTGCTGGCCGGCACCCGCGTCATTGTCCATGCCGCGCTGCCGGATGCCAACGGACAAGCGCTGATCAGCAGCACCTCGCGGCGACCGTCGCGACGGTATTGCGCCGCCTGCCTTGTCGTCACGCTCTGCTGCGCCGTGTTGACGATGTTGGCCCACTCCGCGGCGGGAATATCGGTCTTGTGATCGCTGCCGTCGTAGGTCGGGTAGGCATAGGCAACAAAGCCCTTGTGCAGGTCCCAGACACCGCCTTCGACGCCTGGCGCATCGGCCAGCACCAACTGCACCACCACCGCTGCCAGGCCTGCGCCATCGTCGCCGCGACGCGCCGCCTCGCTTGCCCCGGCATAGCGTTGCACGATGCGCGCGCATTGCCCGCCCAATTGCTGGCGCGCCTCTTCCAGCCGCACACCCTCGGTCTGCCGATACAGGCCGTACAACATCGTGGCCACGCCCACACAGGCGGCCACGATCACCATCCAGATCAGCAACAGTTGCCGGAGCAGCGAACGGGGCATGGACGAAGCGGCCTGAAGAGGACAGCCAGTGTGCGTGAGTGCAACTGAATTAACGCAGGTTGGTCTTCACCAACTCGATGACCTCATCGCCACGCCCGCTCATCACTGCCTTGAGCAGATACAGGCCCATACCCTTGGCCTGTTCGAGTTTGATCGCCGGCGGCACCGCCAGCTCCTGCGTGGCGATGCGCACATCCACCAGCGCCGGACCCGAATGCGCGAAGGCTTGGCGCAATGCACGCTCCAGTTGCGACGACTCATCGACACGGATGCCGAGGATGCCCATCGCGTTGCTCATCGCCGCGAAATCCGGATTGCGCAGCTCGGTACCGGTATCCAGGTAACCGGCAGCCTTCATCTCCATCGCCACAAATCCCAGCGAAGCGTTGTTGAACACCACCACCTTCACCGGCAGGTTCAATTGCGCCAGCGAGATGAAATCGCCCATCAGCATCGCAAAGCCACCATCGCCCGATAGCGAAATGACTTGCCGACCGGGAAATGCCGCTTGCGCACCAAGCGCCTGCGGCATTGCGTTGGCCATCGAACCGTGATTGAACGACCCCAGCAAGCGACGCTTGCCGTTCATGCGCAGGTAGCGGGCGGCCCACACCGTGGGCGTGCCGACATCGCAGGTGAACACTGCATCCTGATCGGCAATCTGGCTGATCAGCCGGGTCACGAACTGCGGGTGCAGCGGCTGCCCAGGATCTGCCGGCACCGCCAGATCGTCCAGCCCTTCGCGCGCCTTGCGGTAGTGCGCAAGCGACTTTTCCAGAAAGCCACGTTCTTCGCGGCGCTGCAGCTGTGGCAGCAATGCTGCAATGGTTTCACCCACATCGGCGGCAATGCCCAGCTGCAACGGCGTGCGCCGACCGAGCGCGCTCGGGTCGCGATCCACCTGCACGATGGTCGCGTCCTTCGGGTAGAACTGCCGGTACGGAAAATCCGTGCCCAGCATGAGCAAGGTGTCGCAATTGAGCATGGCGTGATAACCGGAACTGAAACCGATCAGGCCGGTCATGCCGACATCGAACGGGTTGTCCCACTCCACGTATTCCTTGCCGCGCAGCGCATGCACCACCGGCGCACCCAACGTGTCGGCCAACGCCACGACTGCGTCATGCGCGCCGGCACAGCCACTGCCGCACAACAGCGTCACTGCCTTGCTCTGCTGCAGCAGCTCGGCCAATTGCCGCACGTCCTCGGCGGCGGGCAGCACCCGCGGCTGACGCAGCGCCGGCCACGCACTGGAGACATGCTTGTCCACCTCCAGCAGCGCGATATCGCCGGGAATCACCACCACCGCCACGCCTTGCTGCAGGATGGCCGTGCGCATCGCCCGATGCAGCACTTCCGGCAATTGCGCCGGGTTGGTCACCAACTCCACGAAGTGACTGCACTCGCGAAACAGCTCCTGCGGGTGGGTCTCCTGAAAATAGCTCAGCCCGATCTCGGACGACGGAATATGCGCGGCAATCGCCAGTACCGGCTGGCGGCTGCGATGGCAATCGAACAGCCCGTTGATCAGGTGCAGATTGCCCGGCCCGCAACTGCCCGCACACACCGCCAGCTGGCCGGTCACCGCCGCCTCGGCACCTGCGGCGAACGCGGCCACTTCTTCGTGCCGCACATGCATCCACTCGATGGTCTGCATCTCGCGCAAGGCATCGGTCAAGCCGTTGAGGCTGTCGCCGGTCACGCCCCAGATCCGCTCGACCCCGGCGCTCTGCAGCGTCTCGGCCAGAAAACGCGCCAACGTTTTTTTCTTCGCCACGATGCAGCTCCGCAGGTGTGTTCAACAGGCGTGCAATGCTCCCAGCGGCGGTGTCAGTGCAATGTGCTGGTGGAGCGAGCGCGCGTAAAACGTTGGAAACCCGGCGATCTGCCGCGTTTGTGTACACATGCCTCACGTCGGCGCCATGTAAGCGCTAGAGCATCACGTTTTGCACGTGCTGTACGCGCATCTGCACGCTACACAAGAAAGCGCAGCTGAATCTGGCGCGATGATTCATCAACGGGTCAGTCCAAAATTCATGTCGCGTTCCATCGAATAACGGAGAATTTACATCTCGGCAGCGAACGGCATCCGCCTCAGCGCCGGTCCAATCAAATAAGTACAGGTATCCCGATCATGAAGACTTCTTTGCTGGCCCTCGGCCTTCTCGCAGCTCTGCCGTTTGCGGCTTCGGCTGCTGAAAACCTCTCCTACAACTTCGTCGAAGGCGACTACGTGCGCACGCCGACCGAAGGTCGCGATGCGGACGGCTGGGGCGTGAAGGCCTCTTACGCCATCGCTCCGAACTTCCACGTGTTCGGCGATTACAGCAAGCAGAATGCTGACGACAACAACAACGTGTTCGAAAACACCGACTCGGACTTCCAGCAGTGGGGCGTCGGCGTGGGCTTCAACCACGAAATCGCCACGAGCACCGACTTCGTTGCGCGCGTTGCCTACCGCAAGCTGGACCTGGACACCCCGAACATCAACTTCGACGGCTACAGCGTTGAAGCCGGTCTGCGTAACGCCTTCGGCGAGCACTTCGAAGTCTATGCCCTGGCTGGCTACGAAGATTTCTCCAAGAAGCGTGGCATCGACATCGGCGACAACTTCTACGGCCGCCTTGGCGCCCAGGTGAAGTTGAACCAGAACTGGGGCATCAACGGCGACATCCGTATGGATGGCGACGGCAACAAGGAATGGTCGGTCGGCCCGCGCTTCAGCTGGTAAGCCGCACGTTTGACTGCAGCGCGCTCTCTCTCCCGCGTTGCACTGGAAGCCCGGTCCTCCGACCGGGCTTCTTTCTTTTGGGCGATCGGTTGGCGGTTTGGACATGCACGTCACGATGCGCGTCACTTCGCACAGGGAACCTCGCCAACGATGCATCTGCGTCACGAGGGTGGGCCGCGCTCGCGTTGGGTGCCCCAACGACCTGGCGCCCGATCCGCCAAAGCGGTGCTTGCGCCGCGCGGCAAGCGGCCAAACAAAAAAAACGCCCGGTACTGCCGGGCGTTGTGTTGTGCATTTTCGCATCGGATGCCGAGGCGCTACCGGTCTTGGCGCGGCGAACAAGACGGAGCGAGCAATCATCCGGTGGCGTGGACAGCGCGCGGAACCGTCATGCAAGGGTGGCGCACGAGGATTCTAAGCACCGGCCACGCACGACTGGCAGTAAGCGCAGCGGTTTGTCGGCTGTTCTCAGGTAAACAAGGTCTGCGGGTACTCTGGCTTGCGCTCGCGTGCCAGCAGTTCCTTCAGGCCTGCTTCCGGAGTGATTTCACCGTGCAGTACCGCGCGCACGGCATTGGAGATCGGCAGTTCGATGCCGTGGTGTTCGGCCTGACGCATGACCTCATCGGCCGTCTGCACCGATTCGACCACCTGGCCGATCTCGCGGATCGCATCGTCCAAGCTCTGCCCGCGCCCCAGGGCCAGACCCAGGCGCCGGTTGCGCGACAGATCGCCGGTGCAGGTAAGCACCAGATCGCCCAACCCGGCCAGGCCCATCAGGGTCTCCGGACGTGCGCCGATCACCGCCGCCAGACGCAGCATTTCGTTCAAGCCACGCGTGATCAGACCGGCCCGTGCATTGAGACCAAGCTGCATGCCGTCGGCCACGCCGGTGGCCACCGCCAGCACGTTCTTCATCGCCCCGCCCAGCTCGGCGCCCACCATGTCGTCGCCGGTGTAGGCGCGGAAAGTGGGGCCGTGCATCGCATCGGCCACCACTTGTGCGAACGCCGCATCGTCGCCGTGCACGGTGATGGCGGTCGGCAGGCCGAGCGTGACTTCCTTGGCGAAGGAGGGCCCGGTCACCACGGCCAGCGGAACGCTGGGGCCGAGGATGTCGCGTGCCACTTCATGCAGGAACCGCCCGGAACCGGGTTCGAAGCCCTTGGTCGCCCAGGCAACGCCGGCACCGGCCGGACGCAGCGGTGCGATCAGCCGGATGGTCTCGGTGAACGCATGCGAGGGCACCACCACCAGGATCCAGGTGGCGTCAGCCACCGCCGCCTGCAGGTCGGTGGTGGCACGCAGACTGTCGGGCAGCGCAATGCCCGGCAGATAGCGCGCGTTCTCGTGGGTGCGGTCGATGGTATCCACCATCGCCGCATCGCGCCCCCAGAGCACGGTCGGATGACCATGCCTGGCGAGCAGCGCGGCCAGGGCCGTGCCCCAGGAGCCGGCGCCGAGAACGGCGATCTTGTGGGTCCAATCGCTCATCGGCGCAATCAACGCTTAGGCGTTGCCAGCCGGCTCGGAATCGGCCAGCGAAGTGCCTTCGTTCTGACGCTGACGCAGGGTTTCTGCGTACAGGGCTTCGAAATTGATCGGCTGCAGGTAGAACGGCGGGAAGCCGCCGGCCTGGATCAGGTCGCTGACCAGGGTGCGCACGTACGGGAACAGGATGTTGGGGCACTGGGTGCCGAGCAGCACGTCGATCGCCTGCGGGTCCAGGCCGACCAGGCCGAACACACCGGCCTGCTGCACTTCGGCCACATAGGCCGTCTTGCCACCGGCGGTGCAGGTCAGGGTCACGGCCAACACCACTTCGAAGGCGTTGTCGTTGAGGCGCTGCACCTTCTGGTTGAGGTTCAGCTGCAGCTCGGGCTGGTTGGCGTCATTGAAGACGGCCGGTGCGTTCGGAGATTCGAAGGACACGTCCTTGACGTAAATCTTTTCGATGGTGAAGGCGGGACCAGCAGCGGCGTCGGCCGGCGCAGCGGCGCCGTTGAGGATTTCGTCGGACATTCCTAACTCCAGAAACGGTTCGGTGGATGCAGCGTTGAGTGATGCGAACGTGAAAGCGCAAGTCTCTCACGCCAGCAATGGGGGCGTGCCGGTTGCCGCACAAGGCGGATCAGCGGCCCTTGATCAGTGGCAGCTCGGCCATCTGCCAGGCGGCGACGCCGCCTTCGAGCCAGTACACCTGTTCGAAACCAGCTTTCTTCAGCGTCTTGGCTGCACCGGCGGAGGTGGTGCCGCTGCGGCACACCACCACCACCGGCGAGGCCTTGGCGTTGGCCAATAGCTTGCCGGCCGGGTCGAACTTGGCCAGCGCCACGTTTCGGCTGCCGGCGATGTGGCCTTTTTCGAAGTCGGCAGTGGGCGACAGGTCGATCACCAGCGCATTTTCGCTGTTGATCAGACGGGTCAGCTCGGCCGGCTTGAGCGCGCGATAGCCGCGGAACAGGCGCGCGACCTCGGTGACGATCAGGGCGATGGTCAGGCCCACCAGGGCCAGCGACAACATGGGGTTGCGGCCGACAAAGGCCTGCAGCTCTTCGAAATTCACGGGGTCAGGGTCAGTCGAGCGGGCGGGAATTGTCGCACAGCTGGCGCACGCAACGCCCGGCGCGCAGGGGCCAGGCTACTGGCCCTTCCACAGGTCGGGCAGGCCGCTGGCCAGCCACCAGCGCTTCTGCTCGGGATTCCAGCGCCAGATCTCGATGCTGCGCACCAGCCGTTCGGCCTGGGTATTGCGGTTGATCACCCGCAACTCGACCTCGCGCCGCAGGTCGCCATTGGGGTCTTGGCCCACGCGCACCTCGCGGTAGCCGGAAATCTGCACCTGCTCGTAGCGCGAACGTTCCAGGTCGCTGAGCGGATGCGCCTGGGCATAGGCCGGCTCGACGAAGCCCTGCGCGGCATCGAAATCGTTCCAGCGCACGGCGGCCGTGTAGGCGGCCTGGATGGTTTCCAGCGCCCGCGCCTGGGCACGGCTGCCGGCATTGGCCACCCCGCTCAGCAGTGCCAGCCCAAGCAGCACGATCGTTGTAATGACTGCACGCATGCGTATTCCCCCGGATCCAGCCGGCATCCTACCGTTTTGGAAACGCCACGAAGCGCCCGCTCAACGTGGCCGCGGCGGCACCGGAGCCCAGTGCGATCTGCGCGCGCATGCCGATGCGCGCCTTGCCACGCTGCCGGAACGTCGCCAGAAAGGCCTCCCAGCTTCCCAACTCGGACGGCTCGGCATTGGCGACCAGGTCTTCGTACACAGGCGCGACATAGCGCAGCTGGCTGTCTGCAACGTAGACATCGGCGTGGTGCCCGGCCAATTGCAGCTGCAGGGTCAGCCACCCCCAGCTGGCCAGCGTCATCAGCGAGGCCAGGCTGCCGCCGAACGCATTGGCCTTGTCGTTGACGTTGGCCTGCAGCGGCGCCCGCAGGCGCAACGCACCATCGTGCAGACCGTCCACGGCAATGCCCATCGACAGGACCGGCGGCATGGCGATGAACTGCTGCTGCAGCGACTGCAGGGCGGATGCGAGCGTGCACGAAGGAGTCATCGGCAAAGACTGAAAGACGGCGAAGGGCGGCATCATGCCGCAATGTTCTGCGAGCGTCTTGTGCACCTGCATGACATGCGGTACCGCATGGTGAATGCAGTCATCGCCACGTGCGATGTGTGGGCCGGCATCGCGCTGGCCGCATGCAACAACCTTTTCGATGCCTTGGCCCAGCCCGGATCACGCGCTCAGTCAGCACGCGGTATCCGCCACGATGCCTGCCGGTGGCGTTGCAGATAGCGCGCCATGCATCAAACCGCCCGCCAACGACCGCGCAACCGCCCGGCACGACCGACGCCTGCGCGCGACGGATTGTTTGCCGCGCTAAGGCGCAAAGACCACCTTGCGATAGCCCTGCGCCACCCGCAACAGCGCGGTGGCCTTGGCTTTCCAATGCGTGCTGCGCTGCTTCTGTGCGTGCGTCAGCGGCGCATCGATGGTGCTGGTAAACACGATGTTTTCCGCAGCTGCATGGAAGAATTTGTCCTGGATGCACGCAGCCGGCGAGAGCTGATAGGTGGACAACTGGTGCGCCACCGGCGACTCGTTCCAGCCGAACAAAAAGATATCGGCCATAGTGTGCCAGCGCGCCTTCGCAGCCAGCAGCAATCGCGCCGCATCCCTGCTGATGATCAGCGCGCCGGCGCATACCGGCCAGCAATGCTGATACGTCGATGGCCGCACCAGGCGCAGTTGGCGCCCGGCGACATCCGCCACCTTGGCATCGAGTTTGATGCGGTTGTAGGACGGCTCCAGCCGCACGATGCTGCGGCCACCCGGTAGCCAATCGGTGCTGCCCAGCAACGCCGGCAGCGCATCGGACAGATGCATGTCGTCTTCGAAAATCGCCGTGTAGGCGTCGTCGGAAGCGGCCGCAATGCGCCACGCTGCCTGGTGACTGAGAAAGCAGCCGATGTTGGACGCCGTCCACTTGCGCGGGCCGGCGCTGAAGGCATCGCCCGACCCTTCCAACGGGCGCTCGCGTACGAAGTCGGCGATCTGCTCGTCCGTCAACGTGGCGCCATCGATGGCAGCAATGCGCTCGAACGGCAGGCCCAGCGCGTCGAAGCGCGCCGACATGGCCTGCAACCGGTCGCCGCTGCGCTGCATGTTGATAAGGTAGGACTTGATCACTTCGCCGCTCCAGCACGGTTGTCGGCCAGGATCGTGACCGGATTCCCGGCGGTTGCAATAGGTTCCGGATCGAGTCGAAGGGCGCCAGTCAGGCAGCCGAATCATCGCTCCGGCTGCCGGCATTGCGCCATCGATTCGTACTGGCATCCCCGGATGCGGCGACAGTGGGCCGCAGGTGGCCCACGCTCTCGCATAATCGCCTCATGACCGGCCTTGCCCATCCCGATGCTGCCTGGACCCTGATCTCGCTGCGCCCCAGCGGTGAACATGCGCCGTTGCGGCGGGCAGTTGCGCGGCATGGCGGACGGGTACTTGCGCTGTCGCCATGGCGCCTGCAGACCCATGACACCGCACAGGCGCGAGACGCGCTGCGGCAGGCGCTGGCAGTGCCGATTGCGATTTTCACCAGCCCGGCCGCGGTGCAGGCAGCGCATCGTCTGGCGCCGCTGCAGCGCCCGGCGCAGGCGCACTGGGTCAGCGTGGGCGACGGCACTGCGCGCGCATTGCACGCCTGCGGCATCGACAGCGTGGTGCGGCCGGCGCGCATGGACAGCGAAGGCCTGCTTGCGCTGCCGCTGCTGCAGGCACCGCTACAGGCCGTCGGGCTGATCACTGCCCCCGGCGGGCGCGGCATGCTGGCGCCCACGTTGCAGCAGCGCGGTGCACGCATCGTGCGTGCCGATGTCTATCGACGCGTCCCGCTGCGCTTGCGCGCCTCGTCCATCCAGGCGTTGTCGCTTGCACTGCCGCGCAGCGTGCTGGCGCTCAGTAGCGCCGAAGCGCTGACGCTGGTTCTGCAACAGCTGCCTGCCGAATTGGTCGCTGCGTGGCAACAGCGTCCGGTAGTGGCATCCAGCGATCGCATGCTCGACGCCGCACGTGCAGCCGGTTTCGTGCATGGCATGCGCGCAGCAGGCCCGTTGCCGCAGCAGCTCGCCGCTGCTGCTGAGGCGGCAATCATGACACCACCACGACCTTGCTGAACTGCGAACTCAAGCACAGCTTGCCGCCGTCCGGCGCTGCACGCCATGCTGTGTGCGATGACTGCGGCGCCTGCGCCGGTCGTGACTGCCCGAGGATGTCCGAATGACCGAAATGCCCGCTCCTGCGCGACGCTTTCCCTTGGCATGGCTGCTGCTTGTCGTCGCCGTGGCGGCCGTTGGCGTGGCGCTGTTCCTGGGCTGGCGCGCGTGGCAGAACTATCAGGCAACGCAGCTGCAGGCCGCGCAGGCGCAGCAGCAACGCTGGGACGGCACCCAGCAGATGCTGGAGACGCTGCGCCGCGATCAGCGCCTGGCCAACGAACGTCTGCAGGACGCGGCGGCCACCAACCGCGTCCTGCGCGACGAGATGCTGGGCTTGAGTCAGCGCAGCGCGTTGCTCGAAGACACCGTGCAAAAGCTGGCCGACCCCAACCGTCATGGCGCACAGGCGCTGCGCCTGGATGAAGTGGAGCTGCTGCTGCGGCTCGGCCAGCAGCGCCTGAGTATCGCCGGCGATGCCGATGGCGCGCGGCGCGCCTATGCGCTGGCCAACGGCGCACTCAACGGCATCGACGACCCCGGTTACCTCAATCTGCGTCAGGCATTGGTACAGGAACGCGATGCGCTGGAGCGTCTGGGGGCTGGCCCGCAGGCGGAGGCGGGCAAGAATCTGGATACCTTGGCCGCCGAGTTGCAGCGCCTGCCGGAACAGACCGCACAGGCCAGCGCCGCGGCGCAACCGTGGTGGCAAAAGGCGCTGGCGCCGCTGGTGGACATCCGCCCCAGCCGCGGCGACGCCTTGCTGACCGGCGGCGACCGGCGTGCTGCGCGCGATGCAGTGCAGATCGAAATCAGCCTGGCCCGCGCGGCCGCGGAACGTGGCGATGCCGCCGGTTTTGCGCAATCGCTGCGCCGCGTGGAGACCTGGACCACCCGGCTCTGGCCGGATTCGCCGCAACGTCGTCAGCTGCGTGCACGCTTGCGCAGCCTGCAACAAGCGCCACTGCGTCCGCGCCTGCCGGAACTGGGCACCACCCTGCTGCAACTGCAGGCCATGCGTGAAGGGAGATCCACCCAATGAAAGTGTTGCGTACCGTCTTGATCCTGCTGATTGCCGTGGCGCTGGGCGTGCTTGGCGCACAGTGGCTGTCGCATCAGAACAGTTACGACCTGGGCAACGTCGTTGTCAGTGTGGGGGGCAACGACTATCACGCCGCGATGCCGCAGGCGGTGCTGATCCTGCTGATCGCATTGCTGGTGCTGTGGCTGCTCTGGACGTTGATCAGCCTGCCGTTCCGCGTGTGGGGCAAGTACCGCCGCAACAAGGGCCGTGCGCGTTTGATCGAAGGCCTGCGCGCTGCCGATCATGGCCAATGGCAGCGCGCCGAGCGGCTGCTGGTCAGTGCCAGCGAAGACGATGAGGTCAGCGGCATTGCCCTGGCCAGCGCGGTGCGCGTGGCCGATGCGCGCGGCGACGAGGCGGCGGCCACGGTACTGGCAAAGCAACTGGCCGAGCGCGACCCGACAGGCTATGCGCTGTTGCAGGGCGAGCGGCACCTGGCGCGCCAGCGCCCGGTCGATGCGATCAATGCACTGGATAGCGCCAACGCGCAGCCGTTGCCGGCACGCGGCCTGCTGTTGCGCACCCACGCCCTGGCGCAGATCGGTCGCGCCGACGAAGCCTATGGCCAGCTCGGTGCCCTGCGTCAGCAGGCGGTCTTGGCGCCCGATGCCTACAGCACGCTGGAAGCGACGCTGGCCGAGCAGACCCTGTTGCAGGCCAGCGACGCCAATGCACTGGCCGAGCGCTGGGAAGCATTGCCCAAGACATTACGCACCACTCCGGCAGTGGTTGGCGCCTACGCGCAACGTGCGGCCGTGCTGCATTGGGACGATGCCGCCGTGCACAGCCTGGAGCAGGCGCTGGACGCGCAATGGGACGAATCGCTGGTACGCCTGTACGGCGTGCTGCCGCTGGAAAAATACGATTCGCGCCGCGCCAGCGCGCAGCGCTGGCTGACCCAATATCCCGACAGCCCAGGGCTGTTGCTGACACTGGCGCGGCTCGCGCGTCATCAACAGCAGTGGTCGCAGGCCGAGGAATTCCTGCATCGCGCCATCGCAAGCGGCGCCGGCAGCGAGGCCTGGGAAGAGCTGGGACACGGGTTTGCCGCCTCCGGCGACCTGCTGTCGGCACAGCATTGCTACGCCAATGCCTTGCGCGCCGCACGCGGCGAACCGGTACGCGACGTCATGCCACAGCAGTCGTTGCGCGGGCCGATCGTCACCACGCACGACCCGGCGCCAGTCGATCCGCACGCAGCGGACGATCGCATTCTGTAGTCGGGACAGCGGCGGTATGCGATGTGCTTACCGCCGCATTGCACTCCCGCGAACGGGGCCAATGCGCGCCAAGCGGCCATCTACTTCATCGAAGAAGCTGACGTCGCATTGTTAGCCATACAGCGATGGAATTAAGGATGGCGGACCCGCAACGGCAGAATTCAACTGCCGCTTCTGCAAATCCCCAATCCCGAATGCGCAATCCCGTACCGCACCACGGCATCAGCGCTCGACGATCGCCACCACGCCCATGCCGCCGGCGGTGCAGATCGAAATCAATGCACGGCCGCCGCCGCGCTCTTCCAGCTGTTTGGCGGCCGTGGCCACCACGCGTGCGCCAGTGGCGGCGAACGGATGGCCGGTGGCCAGCGACGAGCCCAGCGGATTGATCTTGTCCGGGTCGATGCGTCCCAGCGGCGCATCCAGCCCGAGGCGATTGCGGCAGTAATCCTCGCTCTCCCAGGCACGCAACGTGCACAGCACCTGCGCGGCGAAGGCCTCGTGGATTTCGTAGATGTCGAAATCCTGCAGGGTCAGGCCCTGACGCGCCAGCATCTGCGGCACCGCGATGGTGGGCGCCATCAGCAGGCCTTCGCCATGCACGAAGTCGACTGCCGCCACCTGTGCATCGCGCAGGTAGGCCATCGGCGTGTGGCCATGCGCCAGCGCCCAGGCTTCGCTGGAGAGCAGCACCGCGGCGGCGCCATCGGTGAGCGGGGTGGAATTGGCCGCGGTCAACGTGCCGCGGCCAGAGGTCTTGTCGAAGGCCGGGCGCAGCGTGGCGAGTTTTTCCAGCGAGGTGTCCGCGCGCAGGATGTTGTCCCGCGAGACGCCGCGGAACGGCGCGATCAGCGAGTCGAAGAAACCGCGCTCATAGGCAGCGGCCAGCTTATGGTGCGAAGCCACCGCCCATTCGTCCTGCGAATCGCGCGAGATGTTCCATTCCTTGGCCATGTCCTCGCAGTGGTCGCCCATGCTCTTGCCGGTGCGCGGCTCGGCCACGCCGGGGAACTCGGGCTTGAGCTCGGCCAGCTTGAAGCCGCGCAGCAGCGCCTTGAGCTTGTCGCCGGTGGCCTTGGCACGGTTGGCGGCCAGCAGCCGTGCGCGCAACTTCTTGCCGTACACGATCGGCACTTCGGAGGTGGTGTCAGAGCCGCCGCCGATGCCCGAGTCGATCTGCCCCAGCGCGATCTTGTTGGCGATGGTGATCACCGAATCCAGGCTGGTACCGCAGGCGCGCTGCAGGGTGATGCCCGGCGTCAGCGGCGACAGACCCGACGACAGCGCCGCCTCGCGCGCCAGGTTCCAGTCCGCGGAATGCTTGATCACCGCGCCCATCGCCACTTCGCCCAATTGCTGCCCATGCAACCCGAAGCGCTCGACCAACGCGCCCAGCGTGCGCACCGACATGCCCAGGTTGCCCACATCCGCGTACGCGGTGTTCTGACGACAGAACGGGATACGAACGCCGCCCAAAATGGCGACGGGACGGGCTGCGGGCATCGGTTGACCTGGCATGGAGGACTCGGGGACATGGCCTGCACAGGGCCGGCAGGCATAATGGCCGCAGTGTAGCTTCGACCCCGTGATGGGCCAACCGCGAATCATGAGCAAGACCGAACACGGCGTAACCGCCATGGGTGTGCTGGCGCTGGAATTGACCGGCGGAAGCGCCCCCGAGCGCGGCGCCTTGGCGCCGGCGCAGGCCGGCATGCTGGCCGAACGCATCGGCCGCGACCTGGCGCAATGGATCCCGGAAGTCCGCGATCTGGAATTGAGCGTGGCGTTGGCGCATTTCGATCCGTCCGAAGTGTTGCGGCCCGGCTGGCCGCTGCATCGGCGCCTGGAAGAGCTGCAGGCGCGTGCACCCGGGCGCGACCAGGGCCCGCGGGTGCTGGCCTTCGGTGCCGACGCGCAAGGCGAGATCCCGCTGCCGTTCCAGGCCGATGCGCAACTGGCCGGCGGTGGGTTGCGCGTGTTGCCGTTCCTGCTGTCGGGCGACCCGCACACGGTTGCCGGCGTGGCCGACGCCATGGAGGAAGTGCTGCTGGCCCAGGGAATGGCGCAAGCCGATACCGCGTTGCTGGCGCAGGAAAGCTTCGGCGCCCGCATCGAGCATGCGCGGTATCTCACCGCCAACGATCTGGCGGCGATGATGTCGATGCAGTACGACAATCAGGGCCTGGCGCCGCTGTGGCCGCTGATCGAAGCCGCACTGCTGGCGCCGCACACCGAAGAGTGGCTGGAGCAGCCCCCCGAGCCGGTGTTGCGCTACATCGATGGCGAAGTGCGTATCGCCTTGTTCGATCCCGCAGGCTGGTGCGATTACTACGCGCACGACCGCGAAGATTGCGAACGCCTGCGCGGCGTCTATGAGCACTATCTGGCACGCCAGCGGCAGATGGCCGCCGTGCTGGAAGCGCATGGGCTGCCCGTGCTGTACGTGCATATCGAGCCGGGCCAGGATCCGCGGCAGGCGCTGGCGGCGTGAGCCAGACGCCGGCGGCCTTGCCCCCTGCGCTGCAGGGCGTGCTGGAGACCGGCGTGTATGTTGCGGACCTGGAGCGCGCATGCGCCTTCTACGCGCGCGTGCTGGGGTTGCAACCGATGCACCGCGATACGCGCATGGCCGCCTACGCCATCGCGCCTGGGCAGGTCTTGTTGCTGTTCCTGCAAGGCAGCACCTCGGCGACGGTCATGCTGCCAGGCGGCACGATTCCGCCGCATGACGGCAACGGGCGCCAGCATTTCGCACTGGCGGTCGCAAGCGATGCCCTGCCCGGCTGGGAAAATCACCTGCATGCCTGCGGGGTCGCCATCGAAGGCCGTACGCAATGGCCGGGCGGCGGGCAAAGCATTTACTTCCGCGATCCCGATGCGCATCTGCTGGAATTGGCGACACCGGGGTTGTGGGCGAATTATTGAGTGATCGCTGCGCGGTGAGCCGCATTTGCAGTGATCGATCAACACCTGAGGTTGTCGCGCGATTGGCGGGCTGGATGCCACCGGTTCGATCTCCTCGAACAGCGTGCACTGCCCCAAGCGAACTGTTCGCGTGCCCGATTGGCTCTGGCCCGAGCGGCCTTTGGCAAGCACCGCGTCTGCCTACGCACAATGACCGCTGGCAAGCGCATCACCGGGTGATCGCCAGGGGCAGTGGAAGACGGCGTTTGCGGCGTTCGTTCGACAATCGCTGCGCTGGATGCGCACGGCTCGCGCTTACGGCATCGGCAAGCTGCCGCATCCAGGCGCATGCACCCATGTGTGCGCCATATTGTGATCGGAGCGAAGGTTGGACGCTGCACTCGCGCCTACGCAAACGCCGCGGCGCTATCGCCGCGGCGTTGGTGTGTGAGCTGCAGCGCTGCCTGCATGTCCACCGGCGGGTCGGCCGACATCGCCCGCAACGTCGTCGTATTCAACCGTTGCCGTGCATCGACAACGGTCGCGGAGCGCTTACTTGGTCGCCGCCTGCGCGTTGTCGGTGGTGATCACGCCGCAAGCCAGGCGGCCGCCCGCGTTGCCGGTGGGCTGGGTTTTGTAGTCGTCTGCGTCGGCATGCACGATCACCGCGTGGCCGGCGATATCGAACTGGTCGGCCTTGCCGAGGTTGACGTTGCTGGAGACCGGGCCGTCGATGCTGGCGTTACCCTGCGCGTCGGCGGTGATGTTGGGCATGTCGCCACCATGGTGCGGCTCGGTGCTGACGTTGCCGTGATCGGACTGGGACGGGTTGAAGTGACCGCCGGCGCTGCTGCCGTCCGGTGCGCTGCAATCGCCCTTTTCGTGGATGTGGAAGCCGTGCTCGGTATTGGGCTTGAGGCCGCTGAGCTGGCCGGTGACGCGCAGCGCACCGTCGACGGTCTTGAACGTCACCGTGCCTTTGACGTCATTGCCCTTGGTCGGCTTGAGCTCGGCGGTTGCGGTGGTGGTGGCCGCCGCCTCGGTGACCATGGAGGCGGCGTGTTCGCCACCGTGCGCCGCTTCGGCCGGCGTGCTGGCCTGCGGTGCGGGTGCCGGCTCGGCCGGCGCTGGTTCCTCGCGCTTGCACGCGGTCAGCACCAGGGCGGTGGCCAGAAACAAGGTGGTCGGAACAATGCGCATGGAGTACTCCTGAAGAAAGGCCGCAACTGCAGCCGTTGACGCCCCGACTCAGGGCTGCGAAGGGGGCGTGCCCCATTGGGTGACGCGAATGACGCCGCAGGCCAGGCGCGCACCGGCATTGCCGCTGGGCTGGCTGCGATAGTCGTCGGGGTCGGCATGCACGATCAGCGACTTGCCGACCACGTCGGTCGGGGCGCCATCGCCCAGACTGATGCCGGACAGAATCATGTCCAGATGCACCACGCCTTCGGCGTCTGCACGCAGATTGTCCATGTCGCCCAGATGATGCGCGCCGCCACCGGCACGCCCGTGCGGCGCGCCACCCGGGTTGAAATGCGCGCCTGCGCTGCTGGCATCGGCCGCGCTGCAATCGCCGCGTTCGTGCACATGGAATCCGGACACACCGCCCGGACGCAGGCCGCCGATGGTGCCGGTGAGGCGGATGCCCTGCAGCGCCGGCACCAGCACCACCCGGCCGCTGACCAGGCTGCCCGAGGCCGAAGCCAGCGCGGCCTCGGCTTGCTGCACCGGGCGCGCAGGCACGATCCGCGCCGCTGGCGGCGGAGGCGCCTTGGGCGGCGGTGGCGTGCTGCTGCAGGCGGCCAGCGCCAGCGCGGTGAGGGCAACGATCGTGGGCGACCGGTAACGCATCGAGCAGTTCTCCTGATCAGGCTGGAAACCTATGCGGGCGCATGTTCACGTGTCATGAAATGGGCCTGCTGGCGGCACGGGAGTGTACGGGGTCGGTATGCCCGGTCGGCTTGTCGGATGGTGTGCGAGGCGCCAGGCACGCTGCGTGACTGCCCGGACGACGGCGTCGGCACGGCAGGGTTGCGGTGGCGTCATCGACAGCGCCGGATGCGGCGGCGTACCACTGATCAATGCTTACCGCGGGCACTGTCGGGCAGCCTCGGCTCGATCAAGGCATCGCTGGATAGGTGCGCGGGCACTCGCGCTTTCATCGGCACAGGCACCCTCGCCCCAACCCCGTCCCCATCGGCGAGGGGCGTTGGCCCCAGATCAGCGGCGTTTGCGTCCCGGGCCGAGTTTGCGGGTGACCGTGTTGCGGCCCAGTCCCAGGCGGGCAGCAGCTTCGGCGCGACGGCCCTGGGTGAGTTGCAGGGCCGCTTCGAGCAAGGTCCTGTCCAGGCGCTCGCGCGCTTCGGCGTGCAGGCCCTGGGCACCTTCGCTCAGGCGTTGCGCGGCCCAGCTGGAAAGCATGTCGTCCCACTGCCCGTCGCTGCGGCCGCTGCGGTGACGCCGGCCGCCGCGCGCCAATGCGGCGTCCACGTCGACCACGTCGATGATGTCCGAGGTCGCCAGCGCCGCCAGGCGCCAGCACACGTTTTCCAGTTCGCGCACGTTGCCGGGCCAGTCGTACTGGCGCAGGTCTTCCAACGCGGCCGACGAGAGCCGCTTGGGCAGCATGTCGAGTTTGCGCCCGGCCATGGCCAGGAAATTTTCGGCCAGTTGCGCGATGTCGCCGCGCCGTTCGCGCAGTGGCGGCAACTGCAGGCGCACCACATCCAGGCGGTGCAGCAGATCGGCGCGGAAGCGGCCTTGTTCGACCAGCGCTTCCAGGTCCTGGTGGGTGGCGGCAATCACGCGTACATCGACGCGGATCAATTCGCGCCCACCGACGCGGAAGAATTCGTTCTCTGCCAACACGCGCAGCAGGCGGGTCTGCAGCGGCAACGGCATGTCGCCGATTTCGTCCAGAAACAGCGTGCCGCCATCGGCCTGTTCGAAGCGGCCGATATGCCGTTTGGTCGCCCCGGTAAAGGCGCCGGTTTCGTGGCCGAACAATTCGCTTTCCAGCAGTTCGGCCGGGATGGCGGCGGTGTTGAGCGCGACGAAGGGTTTGCGCGCGCGCGGCGATTCGTTGTGCAGCGCGCGCGCGACCAGCTCCTTGCCGGTACCGGTCTCGCCATTGATCAGCACCGACAGCGGCGCCTGCGCCAGGCGCCCGATCGCGCGGAACAAGGCCTGCATCGCGGGCGTGTCGCCGATCAGCGAAGCCGAGCCCTCGGCCAGCCGCGTGGCGACGATTTCTTCGACGCCGGCATCGGCGTCCGGCAGCGCGCGTGCGGCCAGTGCCACCGCGTCGTCCAGGTCGAACGGCTTGGACAGGAACTCGTGCGCGCCGC
Source organism: Xanthomonas sp. A1809 (assembly GCF_017746015.1). NCBI lineage: Bacteria > Pseudomonadati > Pseudomonadota > Gammaproteobacteria > Lysobacterales > Lysobacteraceae > Xanthomonas > Xanthomonas sp. A1809. The sequence goes on from NZ_JAGHWZ010000004.1 coordinate 429,469, forward strand.
CGCGGAAGGCGCCGGCGGTGCTGGCAACGTCGGTATAGGCCGACATCACGATCACCGGCAAGTGCGGGTGTTTGGATTTGAGTTTGTCGAGCAGGGTCAGGCCGTCTTCGCCGGGCATGCGCACGTCGGTGAACAGCAAATCCGGCGTGGGCCGCATGGCGAGCGCCTGCAGCGCGGCGGCGGCGCTGTCGAAGCCGTCTACGGCATAGCCGGCATCGCGCAAGGCGGTGGACAGCACGAAACGGACCGACCGGTCGTCGTCGACCACCCAGATATGGGATACGGCGGCGGCCTCAGCCATGCGGTTCCTCCTTGTCGTGATCGCCGGCCAGCTCGGGCAGCAGCAGGGTGAAAACGGTATGGCCCGGACGCGAGCGATAGGTCAGCGTGCCGTGGTGCTCGCGCGAAACCTGCTGGGCCAGCGCCAGGCCCAGACCGCTGCCTTCGGCACGGCCACTGACCAGTGGCAGAAACAGGTGCTCGGCCAGTTCTTCCGGCACGCCGCCGCCGTCGTCGATGATTTCCAGCCGCAGCGACATCGCATGCACGCGGTCGCGGATGCGCTGGCCATGCTCCACGCGGGTGCGCAGCGTCACGCGTGTGGCGCCGGCCTGGAAGGCGTTGCGCACCAGGTTCCACACCGCCTGGGTCAGGCGGTCGCCATCGCCCAGAATGTCGGGAATGCTGGGGTCGTAGTCGCGCTGCACCTGCACCGACCAGCCGCCTTCAGCTTCGGCCAGGCGTAGCACGCGTTCGAGCACGACATGGATGTTGAGGCGGTCGTGCGGGCGCGCCGGGGTGGGCGAGAGCAGCCGTTCGAGCAGGGTGTTGAGGCGCTCGATCTCGGTGCCGATCAGCTCGATCAGCTCGCGCTCGTCTTCGTCGCGCCCGGCCGCGCGGCGCGCCAGCAGCTGCGCGGCGCCCTTGAGCCCGGCCAGCGGGTTACGCAGCTCGTGCGCCAACCCTTTCAGCGCAGCGCTCAAGGCATTGGGCAGGGCGTGGGTGGGATCGAGCGCGGGAAATTCGTCGACCGGGTGGGTTTCCAGCAGCCAGCCGCCATCGTCCAGCCGCGACAGCCAGCCTTCGGCAAAACGCGGCGCATCGTTGGGCAGGCCCAGCGCCAGCCGGTGCAGGCGCAAGACGTCACGTTCGTCGTTGAGCAGAAAGCGCGCCAACGCGTCGCCCTGCACTTCCAGCGCGGCCAGGGGCTGTTCGACCAACCGCCGTGCACTGACCCCGAGCCAGCGCGCGAACGCCGGGTTGACGCCCAGCACGCGGCCCTCGCGGTCGGCCCAGGCGACCGGTGTGCCCAGGCTGTCCAGTGATGGCATGGAAGAGGACGTCACCATTGCACCAATTTAGTGCAAAGCGCAGCGCCATGCATCGATGTCGCGCAAAGCGAAGCGCACGGAGACACCATGGAGGCCGGACGGCGGCGGGTCGCACCGATCCAGCGTGCATCCGCGCCGGCAGTCACGGGCGTGGGGCTGGTCATGCAGGCACCTCGGCAGTGGTTCCGCGCCCAATGGGCGGCGGGGGAAAACGGACCCGGCTGGGCGGTCCCGGCCGGGTCAGGGCGCCACCCGCGGCAGCGCGGCCGCGGGTGTGCATGCTCAGGACTCGTACGCAGCTTCACCGTGGGAGGTGATGTCCAGGCCCTCGCGCTCGGCTTCTTCGCTGACGCGCAGGCCGAACACCAGCTTGGCCACCAGGAACCCGACCACCGACACCACGCCGATCCAGCCCACGGTGATGCCTACGCCCAGGGCCTGGATACCGACTTGGTGCACGATGTCGTAATCGCCACCCTTCTGGCCGCCAAGCGAGGCCGCCGAGAACACGCCGGTGAGGATGGCACCGATGATGCCGCCCAGGCCATGCACGCCGAACACGTCCAGGCTGTCGTCGGCGCCCAGCAGGCGCTTCAGGCCGGTGACGCCCCAGACGCACAGCACGCCGGCGGCAAGACCAATGACGATCGCGCCGAACGGACCCACGGTGCCGCAAGCCGGAGTGATGCCGACCAGGCCGGCCACCATGCCCGAGGCCACGCCCAGGGCGGACGACTTGCCCTTGATGATCTTCTCGGTCAGCGACCAGCCCAGGATGGCGGCGGCGGTAGCCAGCAAGGTGTTGAGGAAGGCCAGCGCCGCACCGGCATTGGCTTCCAGGTTGGAACCGGCATTGAAGCCGAACCACCCCACCCACAGCAGCGAGGCGCCGACGAAGGTCAGGGTCACGTTGTGCGGCTTAATCGCCTCACGCCCCAGCCCGGCACGCTTGCCGACGAAGTAGGCGCCGACCAGGCCGGCAACACCGGCATTGATATGCACGACCGTGCCACCGGCGAAATCCAGCGCGCCCAGTCCGAACAGGTACCCGCCGGTGGCCCAGACCATGTGCGCTAGCGGCAGGTAGCCGAAGGTGAACCAGATCACCGAGAACAGCAGCACCGCAGCGAACTTGGCGCGTTCGGCGAAGGCGCCGACGATCAGCGCACCGGTGATGCCGGCAAAGGTCGCCTGGAACGCGACGAACACGTATTCCGGCAGGCTCACGCCCTTGGTGAAGGTCGCCGCCAGGGTTTCGATGGTGACGCCCTTGAGTAGCGCCTTGTCCAGATTGCCGATCCACGCGCCTTCGCCGGAGAACGCCAGGCTATAGCCGTACAGCACCCACAGGACGGTCAGCAGCGAGAACACCACCGCCACCTGGATCAGCACCGACAGCACGTTCTTGGCGCGCACCATGCCGCCGTAGAACAGCGCCAGGCCCGGCACCACCATCAGCAGCACCAGCAAGGTGGAGGTCAGCATCCAGGCGACATCGCCCTTTTCCACCACCGGTGCGGCTTCGGCGGCGGCGGCCGGCGGGGCGGCCGGCTGCGCCGACGGCAGCGGTTCGGTGGTGACCGGCTCGGTCGGCAACGGGGTGACCTGCGCACCGGACTGCGCCTGCGCGCTGCCCATGCCGCCCACCATCAGCGCGCTGAACAGCATCAGCATGCACACGCTGTAGAACCGGGCTTTCCACCCGGCAAAAAGAGCTGTCTTCATACGAACTCCGGGGCTGGTGGGGTCAGAGCGCATCGGCGCCGATCTCGCCGGTGCGGATGCGCACCACCTGCTCGATCGCGGTCACGAAGATCTTGCCGTCGCCGATCTTGCCGGTGCCGGCGGCGTTCTGGATCGCTTCGACCACCGCGTCCAGACGGTCGTCGGTGACCACCGTTTCGATCTTGATCTTGGGCAGGAAGTCGACGACGTACTCGGCGCCGCGGTACAGCTCGGTGTGGCCTTTCTGGCGCCCGAAGCCCTTGACCTCGGTCACGGTGATGCCCGACACGCCTGCTGCAGACAAGGCCTCGCGGACCTCGTCGAGCTTGAACGGCCGGATGATGGCGGTGATCAATTTCATGCGCATACCCCGAATGGAGGAAAGAACCGGCCGGCATTGCGCCGCCCGGCGGTGTCAGTCACCTGGATGCCACCCCGGCATCCGATCGTTCGCGATTGCGCGGACCCCAGCAGATGCCATGCATCCGCCTCGTGGGAGAGGTCAGGCCCGCGCGCCGCGAACGATGTGCTCTCTCGTTACCCCTGCGATCCACGGCCGGAGCCCTGGATCGATCGAACATGTGCGGCGATGGCGGAGGTGGGAGGGGGGCCTCCGCCATCACCGCGGTGGAACTCAGTTGCCGTAGTACAGCTGGTACTCCAACGGGTGGGTCGCAGCACGGAACTTGGTGACTTCCTGCATCTTCAGCGCGATATAGCCGTCGATGAAGTCGTCGCTCATCACGCCGCCGGCCTTGAGGAACTCGCGGTCCTTGTCCAGCGCTTCCAGGGCCTGGTCCAGGCTGGAGCACACCTGCGGGATCAGCTTCTCTTCTTCCGGCGGCAGGTCGTACAGGTCCTTGTCGCTCGGGGCGCCCGGGTCGATCTGGTTCTTGATGCCGTCCAGCCCGGCCATCATCAGCGCGGTGAAGGTCAGGTAGCCGGACTGCAACGGATCGGGGAAGCGCATTTCGATGCGGCGCGCCTTCGGGTTGGTGACCCACGGAATGCGGCACGAGGCCGAACGGTTACGCGCCGAATAGGCCAGCATCACCGGCGCCTCGAAGCCCGGAACCAGGCGCTTGTAGCTGTTGGTGCCAGAGTTGGCGAAGGCGTTGATCGCGCGGGCATGCTTGAAGATGCCGCCGATGTACCACAGCGCCAGCTGCGACAGGCCGCCGTAGCCGTCGCCGGTGAACAGGTTGACGCCGCCCTTGGCCAGCGACTGGTGCACGTGCATGCCCGAGCCGTTGTCGCCCACGATGGGCTTGGGCATGAAGGTGGCGGTCTTGCCGTTGCGGTAGGCGACGTTCTTGATGATGTACTTCATCGTCAGCAGTTCGTCGGCCTTCTGCACCAGCGAGCTGAACTTGGTGCCGATCTCGCACTGGCCGGCGGTGGCCACTTCGTGGTGGTGCACCTCGGTTTCGATGCCGACCTGTTCCAGCGTCTTGATCATTTCGGCGCGCAGGTCGTGCAGGCTGTCGGTCGGCGGAACCGGGAAGTAGCCGCCCTTCACGCCCGGGCGGTAACCGCTGTTGCCGCCGTCGTACTTTTCGCCGGTGTTCCAGGCCGCCTCTTCCGAACCCACCTGGAAGAAGGTGTGGCCCATGTCGTTGGCAAAGCGCACCGAATCGAAGATGAAGAATTCCGGCTCCGGGCCGAAGAACGCCTGGTCTGCGGTGCCGGAGGACTTCAGGTAGGCCTCGGCGCGCTTGGCGATGCCGCGCGGGTCGCGCTCATAGCTCTGCATGGTGGCCGGGTCGAGGATGTCGCAGGTCAGCACGATGGTCGGATCGGCGAAGAACGGATCCAGATACGCGGTGCCCGCGTCCGGCAGCAACACCATGTCCGACTCGTTGATGCCCTTCCAGCCCGCGATCGAACTGCCGTCGAACATCTTACCTTCTTCAAACAGCGCCGGCTCGATGATATTGACCGGAAAGGTGATGTGCTGCTGTACACCACGCATATCGACGAAGCGCAGGTCGACGAACTCGACCTTGTTGTCCTTGATCAGCTTTTCAACATTTTCCACGGACATCGGAAGAAACCTCAGGCAGGAGTTAAGTGGCTCGTGGGCGGTAGTACAGCAGGGATCGTGCCAAGCCTGTGCGCTTCACAAGCCCTTGATTTTGCTTACATCGCTCGCAACTGTACCACCGGCATCGCACCATGAAAGTGCAAAGCGCAAATTAGAACGCACCGATATGGTGCATGCCGCAATGCACTATCCTGGCGCCTCCCTCACCCCTGCCCAGTCCGATGTCCGATCTGATTTCCGCCCTGTTGTTGGGCATTCTCGAAGGCCTCACCGAATTCCTGCCGATCTCCAGCACCGGCCACCTGTTGATCGCCGAACAATGGCTCGGACGCCGTTCTGACTTCTTCAATATCGTCATCCAGGCCGGCGCGATCCTGGCCATCTGCCTGGCGCTGCGGCAGCGCCTGTGGAGCCTGGCCACCGGCCTGGGCGAGCGCGCCAACCGCGACTACGTGCTCAAGGTCGGCGTGGCCTTCCTGGTCACCGCGGTGGTCGGGCTGATCGTGCGCAAGGCCGGCTGGCAATTGCCCGAAACGCTCCAACCGGTCGCCTGGGCGTTGCTGATCGGCGGGGTATGGATGCTGGTGGCCGAACACTTCGCCGGCAAGCTGCCCGAGCGCGATGTGGTGACCTGGAAGGTAGCCATCGCCGTAGGCCTGGCGCAGGTCGTGGCCGGTGTTTTTCCCGGTACGTCGCGCTCGGCCTCGACGATCTTCATCGCGATGCTGCTGGGCCTGAGCAAGCGCTCGGCAGCGGCGGATTTCGTGTTCATGGTGGGCATTCCGACCATGTTTGCGGCCAGCGGCTACGCGCTGCTGGAGATGTACAAGGAAGGCGGTTTCGGCACCGAAAACTGGACCGACGTGGCGGTGGCCTTCGTGGCGGCGACCATCACCGGCTTTGTGGTGGTGAAGTGGCTGCTGGGCTATATCAAGAAGCACCGTTTCACGGTGTTTGCGGTGTATCGCATGCTGCTGGGCGCCGCCCTGCTGCTGTGGCTGCCGGCGGCGGCGGGCTGACATTCCACCGCCCCGGCCTGCACGTCGTGATGGCTGCGACGTGCAGGCCGGGCGCACACAAACGCGCTGGGCACTGCCGCGTCCGCGCGCTGCCAGCCGATTGCGGGCAACCGCCGCCCCGCCGGATATCGGACGCAGTCGCTTGGTTGGCGGCTCTGATGCGTCCACGTCGTGACGCCGGTCATTGCCCCGGGCGCACGCTGGCGGTATCACTGACGCATCGACCACCGGGAGCTGCGCATGCGTGCCGTGTTCTTCGCCCCTGCATTGCTGGCGGCGGGCGTGACGTCCTGCGGGTCGGGTGCATCGCCGGACCCACCCGGCTCCGGCCACGCTGCTGCGCGGGCACCGGTCACCGCTCCCCCCGACACGGACAATGTCCCGTTGCGCGCTGCCCTGCGTGCGCAGCACTGGCACTTGCAGCAGGCCAGCGATGCGCATGGCACGGCCTTGCGCAGTCTGTTCGTCGACGGCGTGTCGCCAGTGCAACTGGACTTCGACGATCAGCGCATCCAGGTCAGCCAGACCTGCAACGCGCTGGGCGCCAACTACAGCGTGGCCCAGGCGCACGTGCAGATTGGCCGGGTGGTCTCGAGCAAGCGGATGTGCGCCGATGCACGCCGGATGGCGCAGGAACGCGCGGCCAGCGACCTGTTGTCCGGGCGCTTTGCAGTGGTCATGGACAACGCGGCAGCCGTGCCTGGCCTGACCCTGACCCGCAGCGACGGCACCGTGCTGATCTTCGGCGGTACGCCCACCGCGGACACCCGGTATGGTGGGCCGGGGCAGACGCTGTTGATCGAGGTGGCCGCAGAGACCGTGCCCTGCGTTTTGGACCCTGCGCGCCGCTGCCTGGAAGTGCGCGAGCACGAGCCGGGCGCGGCCGCCGCGACAGAGGCCGCCACGTCGTGGCAGCCCTACGATGGCACGATCGAGGGTTTCGACCATGAAGAGGGCATCCGCACGCTGCTGCGCGTGACCCGCTACCCGGCCGTCAGCGCGCCTGACGCCAAACCGGTCTACGTGCTCGACCAGATGATCGAAGCCGGCGGCTAGCGCAGCCGCAGTAGGGGTCCGGCAACGGCATGGCACGCTGCGCCGCCGCCCCGCATCACAACTGGATGAGCACCTTGCCCACGTGTTGCGCCTTGGCGAAATAGTCCAAGGCCTGGGGCGCCTCATCGAACCGGAACGTCTTGCTGTGCAGGGTCTTGATGCGGTGCTGCTCGATCGCCCGCAGCAGGTCCACGAACATCGCCCGGCTGCCGTTGGCGATCCCGCGAATGGTCACGTTCTTGCGGATCAACGCCACGTAATCGGGAATGGGCGAAGACGCCCCGGGGGTGACGCCGATCACCACGATGGTCGCGTTCGCCGCCGCCGCCTTGATCGACTGCCCCAAGGTGTCCTGCCCGCCGGTCTCGATGATCACGTCCGCGCCACCGCCGGACAGCTGCACGACTGCCTCGGCCCAGTCGGGGTGGGTGCGGTAGTTGACGGTGATGTCGGCGCCCAGGCGGCGTGCGAGCTCGAGCTTGTCGTCGCTGGACGAGGTGATGGCGACGCGGGCCCCGTGCAGCTTGGCCAGCTGGAGCGCGGCCATCGAGACGCCACCGGTTCCCAGACACAGCACCAGGTCGCCGGCCTTGATCCTGGCCACGTCCACCAGGGCGTTCCAGGCGGTCACCGCGGCCGATGCCAGCGCCGCGACATCCTCGTCCTCCAGCGACGCAGGCACCTTGATCAGGGCACTGGCAGGCAGCGACACCTTTTCGGCCAGCCAGCCGTCGTGGGTCACGCCCAGGTCGTGGGCGAACATCTCGGCATCGAACCTGCCCTCCAGCCAGGTGGGAAAGTGCCCGCTGACGACACGGTCGCCTGGCGCGACCTGGCTGACACCAGCACCGACGGAGGTCACGATGCCCACGCCCTCGGCAACCGGAACGCGCGTGGGCGCAAGCTTGCCACCGTAGGTGCCTTTCAGGATCTGCAGGTCGCGGTTGATCAGGCCGACCAGCCGCGGAGCGACGATGACCTCACCTGGCCCTGCGACCGGCTCAGGCATCTGGACCGCGACCAGGCTGTCAAGGCCGGTTTGATTGCCAATCTGGAATGCTTTCAAGGGGATTACCTGTGCTGCGACGCCGGCCGGACGTGGCTGGCGTCAGGGGATGGGCGATCGACGCCATCGGCGCGATCACTCAGCGCAGCGACGGGTTCAGCGTGTAGGTGCCGTGCAACGCCGCTTCGGCCAGCACATGCCCCTGCATCGCCGACAGCACATCGGCGGCGGTAAAGCTGTCGGGCAGGCTGAGTTTGGCCACGTCCAGCGCGAACACGCGGAAGAAATACCGGTGCACGCGCAGGTCGTTGAACGGCGGGTACGGGCCGTCGTAGCCACGGTAGTGGCCGGCCATGTCGGCATTGCCGGCGAACCACTGGGTGTAGGAATTCAGGCCCTGCCGGGCACCGGCCGGGCCGGCTGGCTGCTGCTTGCCCTTGACCACGAAGCCGTCGCTGCAGCTGCCCGCCGCAATCTCATGCACATCGGCGGGGATATCGGCCATGGCCCAATGCACGAAATCGGTGCGTGGCTGCTCGACGGGAATCTGCAGGTCGTCACGGCCGACGGTGTCGGGCACGGTCGGCACGTCCGGGTCCAGGCACAGCAGCGCAAACGACTGTGTACCGGCCGGCACCTCGCTCCAGGCCAGGTGCGGATTGCGGTTGGGCGCAAAGCCCTCCGGCGTGCCGGCGGCAAATTCCACCGCGATGGGCTTGCCGTTTTCGATGCTGTTGCTGGTCAGACGCATGGCGGGTCTCCGAGGGAAGCGATACGGATCAGGGTGCCTGGGTCCGCGCCACAGCGGAAGACGTCGCGATGGAACCTTCTGATGCGCTCGGCCGGGTTTACCGCCGCGTACGTACCGCGCCTGCACACGATGCGACGAAGCGACTGCGGCCACGCCCAACTGCCGTAGGCGCGACCGCGTTGATGGCGCCTCAGTCCTGCGGGTAGCCGAAGCGCACCGCGATCAGGGTGAGCAGATCGAACTGCGCGCCGAGCACGCCGCGGTAATCGCGCCAGCGGCCGGAGGCCAACCGTGCCGGGCCACGCGGTTCGACCAGCGGGAAGCTCAGCCCGAACGCCTGCTCCAGGGCCGTCGAAATACCCTGCGGGTCGTTTTCGATCCCGTCCAGCCGGATGATGCGGTGGGGGTACAGGTCGCGCTCGTGCAGCGTGGCCAGCTGTTCCAGCGCGATCAGCAACCAGTCGGTGGCCTGCTGCGGCGATTGCAGTGCCAGCGGCGCCGACGCCCCGGCCGAGAGCCAGTCCAGCAACATGTCGCGCGGGTCGCGCAACGCGATCGCCAGCCGGCCCTCGGGCAGATGCGGGCGCAGCGCGGTCAGCAAGGTGTTGTCCCACCACAGCAACCAGTCGATGACATTGCCATCGTCGATGCCGCGGCGCGGCAGTTGCGCCTTCCAGCCTTCCACCAGCGCCGTCGGTGCCAATTCGCCAGAGGCCAACTGTTCGAGGGTGCGGTAGCTCTGCAGCGCATCCGATGGCGGCGTGGTGCCATAGCGGTCGCCACGCACCAGTGGGGTGGCCGCGCCCATCACCGCGACCAGGCGTTCGACATGCGAGCCGGGCGTGCCCCACACGAACAGCGGGCGTGCGGTGACCGTGTCGGGAATGCTGCCCAGCGCAGGCCACTGCGTCGGCTGCTTGGCTGCCTGCGGCGGCAGCGGCAACCGATGCTGGGCCTGTTCGCGGTGGAACTGCATCCAGGTACCCACGGCGGCATCGGGCTGGCCGGCGCGGTCCTGCACATTGCCCAACCATGGCCGCAGCACGGTCTGCTGCGGTGCAGGCAGCGACTCGATCAACGATTCGACGCAGGCGATCGCCGCCGGCGGGTCGCGTTGCAGCAAGGCTTCGACGATGCGCTGCTCGCCGCTGATGCGGCCCGGCTCCACCGCCACGATCTGGCGCGCCACCATTTCCGCCTCGTCGGCCTGGCCCTGCATGTCGTGCACGCGCATCAGCGCTTCCAGCGCCGGCAGGTGTTCGGGCATGGCCAGCAGCCAGCGCTCGATCACCGCCTGCGCCTGCGGCCCACCGACCGGCTCCACGGCCAGGCGCGCCAGCCACAGGTCGTGCGCCGTGGCCGAGGTGGCCAGTGCCGCATCCAGGGTGTCGCGCGCATCGTCCACCGCGCCCAGCCGCTCCCAGGCGGTGAGCAGCGCGTGCAACGTGCGGCGGTCGGCCGGCCAGTGCGCCAGTGCCAGGCGCAGGTGCGCGGCGGCCTGATCGGGACGACCGGCCTGCAGCTCCATCTCGCCGGCCAGCCGGCGCATGGCCGGCAGATCGCCGCCGGGCTGCTCGAGCACGCCCTGCATCGCCGCCAGTGCATCGTCCAGGCGGCCCTGGCGTTGGGCCAGTTGCGCAATGAAGGCGCGCAGCGCAGTGCCCGGCGGATTGAGCTCGATCACGCGCTCGAAGGCGCGCTCGGCGAACGCAAAATGCTCCTTCTGCAGATACGCAAAACCCAGCGAAAACAGCACGCGGGCATCGTCGGGCAGCTGCTCGGCAGCGCGGGTCAACAGCGCCAGCGCGCGGTCGCTGTGGCCGCGGCGCATTTCCACCACGCCATCGACCGCCAGCAATTGCGGGTGTTCCGGCGCCAGGCGCGCAGCGGTGCGGCTCAGCCGCTCGGCCTCGTCCAGATCGCCGCGTGCCACCGCCAGATGCGCCTGTATCACGTAGGCGTTGAACTGGTTGGGATCCAGCGCGGTACTGCGCGACAGCGCGGCATCGGCGGCGGACAGATCGCGCGTGGCCAGCAATGCGCCGGCGCGCAGCAGGTGCAGGTCGGCATCTTCGGGCGTCAGCGTCAGCGCGGTATCGATGCTGTCCAGTGCCAGCACCGGCTGCCCTTGCTGCTGCAGCGCAAGCGCCAGCCAGCGGTGGGCGCCGGCATGATCGGGCGCGTTGGTGACCCACTCGCGGGCCAGCGCCACCGCATCGTCGGCCGCATTGCGGCGCAGGGCTTGAAGGATGGCGTCTTGCATGGCGGTGGCGGGTCCCGGACAAACCGCTATTGTAACGATGCGCGCTGCGGCGGCTTGCATGGGCGACGCACGCTGCTGCCTGGCGCTGTGCCCGCGCCGTGTGCAGGATGGGCGTTATCGGCGGTGCGAACTCGCATCGATCGTTCGCGCCGGCCAGAGGTTCAAACGCTTGCCGACGTCCGACGCAGCACGCTCGCGCCGTAGGCCACGCAGAGCGCCCCAAACACCAACTGGCCCAGATGCCAGAGCGCAGCTTGGACGCCGACGGAAACCGATCCTGCGCGTGAGCGGAACAGGATCTGCCCGGTCTGCGGCCGGGTGTACAGGCTGATCGCGCTGAAGTAGACCATCACGCAACCGACGACCACTGGCAAAACGGCGATCACTGCATCCAAGGACGGATGTCGTGTCGGCGTCATTCGCGCGCTGACGCCAGCCGCTCGGCCACCCAGCGTTCGGCAAAGCCGTCGCCGCGGGCGTTTTCCAGAAAGCCGCAATGCCCGCCCCAGCGCGCGATTTCCAGCTTTGCATGCGCCGGCAACTGCCAGGCGGCGAAATCGGCGAACGGAATCACCGGGTCGTCTTCGGCCATCAGGATGTCGACCGGCACCTGCAGGTTGGCCAGGCGTTGGCCGGCAATCGAATAGCTGTCGAAATACGCTTCCAGCGAGCCGTGTCCGGTGTGTTTCACCGCCAGCCAGGCCATCAGCCCGCGCATGTCCAGCGCCAGGGTGGCGTCGTCGTACCCGTGCTGCTCGGGGAACAGCTTGCGCTTGCGCAGCAGCGATTCACGCCATTTACGGCGGAAGTACCAGTCGTAGAACTGCGGGCCCTTCTCCAGCTGGGTCATGGTGGCGGCCGGGTCCAGCAACGGGCACACCGCCGCCACGCGCGCCAGCGGCAGGCCGGCGGCGGGCGCACGCAGCGCCAGCCGCAGCGCGAAGTTTCCGCCCAGCGAATACCCTGCAGCCAGCAACTGCGGCGCAGGAAAACGCCGCCACAGATCGCCTGCGGCATTGACCACTTCTTCGATGCGGTCGGAGTGGAACAGGTCCACATTGAGATGGTGGGTACCGCCGTGGTCGCGGAAGTTCAGCCGGAACACCTGGTAGCCCAGACCGAGCAGGCGCGCGGCGGTCAGGCGCATGTAGTTGGAATCGGCGCTGCCCTCCCAGCCATGCAGCAACAGCACGGTGCCGCGCGGTGGCGCATCGCCGGGCGGGATGCTCATCCAACCCTGCAGGCGCACACCGTCGCCGCCATCGAGGATATGTTCGCTGGTGACCGCACCGCTGGCGGCCAGCAACTGGCGGCTGCGGATGCGCCGCAAGGCGCTGCTGCCCAGCACCGATTGCACGTGCGGATTGCGCAGCCAGCGCGGCGGCAAGTAATCGGAGGCGTTCATGCGCGCATCGCACCGGCGTTGCGGCTGGCCGCAGGGGAGAGGCGCGTGCGCATCGTCGGCTAGGATTCCATCGCTGCGACGATCCGTTGGCGCGAGGTCTCGGCCATGCGACGGCGGCCTTCGATGTCCAGCGCGCGAATCGGCTCGAGAAAATGCACTTCGGCCAGCCGCGACGGTTCGCCCAGAAGGCGCACGATATTGGCGAAGAAACTCTCGCGCTCACCGAAGGCCACCACCGCCTGCGCGTTGCCGCGCAGCCCATACCGCAGCGCCACCGGCTGTACCGGCACCCCGGCTTCCACCGCCGCCTGGAAGATGCGCGCATGGAACGGGCCCACTTCGGTACCGCCACGGGTACGGCCTTCCGGGAACACCCCCACCGGCTTGCCGCTTTGCAGGCGCAGCAGCATTTCCTGCAGCACCCCGCCCAGCGATTCGGTATTGCCGCGCTGGTGGAAGATGGTCTGGCCCTTGGTTGCCAGCCAGCCCACCAGCGGCCAGCCGGCGATTTCGCGCTTGGCCACAAACCCCATCACGCGCTGGCTGTGCAGGATGGAGATATCCACCCAGCTGACGTGGTTGGCCACGAACAGGGTCGCGCCCGGTAGCGGCGTCCCGAAGCGGCGCAGGCGGAAGCCGAACACGCGCATCAAGGTGCCCTGCCACCAGCGGATCATCCGCTCCTCCAGGGTGTCGTCGTGCCCGATCCGGATCCGCGCCAGCGCCGGCACCACCACGCACAGCATGGTGACCGGCAGGCCGAGACACAGATGCAGCAACAACAGTGGCACCCGGTAGAGGTACCGGAACCAACGCAACGCGCCGCCAGCGTCGCGCGTGGCGTCCAGGGATGACTCGCTCATTCGACGAACGGAACCGGTAACGGGGGAAGGAGGCGCAACCATTGTGACAGCAGCGTGGCCGCCGCGCAGTGCCGGCAGCGGATGACGCTGTTCCATGCATGCCGCTGCCGGGCGAGCTCAGCCATTGCTGCGCGCGACCACCGCCAGGGTCAATCGCGACACACAGACGCGTTTGCCGGCCGGGTTTTCGATGGTGATGTCCCAGACATGCGTGCTACGCCCCACATGTACCGCCCGTGCAGTGCCGGTCACCAGCCCCTGGGTGGCGGCGCGCAGGTGATTGGCATTGATCTCCAGCCCCACGCAGATCTGGGTCGACATATCCACGCACAGGTTGCCGGCGCTGCTGCCCAGCGTTTCGGCCAGCACCACCGAGGCGCCACCGTGCAGCAGGCCATAGGGCTGCCTGGTGCGCGCATCCACCGGCATGGTGGCGCGCAGCCAATCGTCACCGGCTTCGGTAAAGACGATGCCCAGATGCTCGATCAAGGTATCGCGGCTGGCGGCATTGAGGGCAGCAAGATCGACGGGTTCGCGGAAGGTCATGGGCTGGGAATGGGGAGCGGGAAGCGGGAAGCGGGAAGCGGGAAGCGGGAAGCGGGAAGCGGGAAGCGGGAAGCGCTAGAGCATCCCGGCGCCTGGGACGCGATGCAACTGGGCAGTGCTGCCGTCACCTGACCGCATTCGTCGGTGGCACCAATGCACTACGCGACCTTCGCCCGTGACAACTGCAGCCGCTTCGGCGATTTCCGGCGTCCAGGGGCCGATCCGCAGCCAACTGCGTGCATCCAACCACAACGCGCTGCGCCGCGGGCACCGGCTGCTGCGACCCGCGCGGCACGCCAGCCGATCAGAGAATCGGTACCAGCCCGGCGCCGAAGGCGGTCAGCATGCGCACCAGCAGCCACTTCGGGCCGACATTGACCTCCGGAAAATCGCCCACCGCCACATAGCACTGGCGGAACTGAGGGTCCTGCCGCTTGAGCGGGAACGGGCAATCCGGGCCGGGCTGGAACTCGTAGTTGGTGGCGTAGCGCCATGGCCAGAAGTCCAGCACCGGCAAGGCTTCGGAGACCTTGCCCACGCTGTAGTTCAACCCGCTCAGCACCGGCGGCTTTTCGCGCGGCGCCACCGTCCAGGCATTTTCCGGGGCGATGTCGCGTTCGATGCTGGCAGCCAACGCCTGCGCAAAGCGCGCATCGTCGATCACCACGGCCGCTTCGGTGTTGTAGTTCTCGCTGCGCGGGTCGAAGTTGTGCGTACCGATCACGCCGATGCGGCGATCCACCACCAACGACTTGGCGTGCAAGCCCATGCGCGCACCGGCGCGGGTCACCGGCAGCGGCTTGTTGACCGCGCGCGTGCCCAGGAACGAGGGCCGCGTTTCGGTACGCAACACGCGCCGATCGACCTCGCTCCCGCCCGGCGCACGGCCGCCGCCACTGCCGCGCAGCACGCTGCCGGCGCTCGCGCTGGCGTTGCCTTCCGGGCCGCTGCTGCCGCGCATCGCATTGCCCGCTGCGCTGCCGCCGATCAGGCGATTGTTGCGGCTGTCCTGATTGACCTCGGAAGCGGGGTTGAGCGGGTCCGGCACCAGGTTGGCGTAATCCACCGGGGCGTCGAGCGGAAACGGCTTGAACTCGTACACGTTGAAGCCCAGCTCGCGCATGTTGCGGCGTTTGAACTTGTACGAGAGCGCATACACGATGGGGTTGTCGGTGGCGGCCAGGCTATTGGTCGACACCACGATGCGCGGCGGCTGCGGGTGTTTGCGCAACGTGCGGAAGATCGCCTGCGCCTGGTCGGACAACACCAGGTACGGGGTCTGCAGCAGCACTTCCTGCTGCGCGCCGGCAATCAGGCCATCCAGTTCCGGCGCCGTGGACACCGCCTTGGCCGCATGTTCCCGGCGGTGCTTTTGCGGCAGATCGGCCACGTACAGCACACGTTGCACCGGCATGGCCGGAGTCACGAAAGCGTCGCGCACGAATTGCGGGTCGCGCGCTTCGCGGTCCACCCGCGCCACCCGGTCGGGCCGGCGGAACTCGGCCGGCGGCATCGTCGGCACGCCCTGCTCCAGCAACAGGCGCCCGACATCGTTCAGACGTTCGGCCGGGACGCTGCGCCGGGCGCGCCAGAACGCATCGAAATTGGCGGCCATGGCGCGCACTTCCGGCCCGGCCAGAATCACGTCGCGGTCGCGGAAGTTGTACTCGCTGTCCCAGTCGTAATAGTCGTCCTGGTAATTGCGCCCACCGACCACGCCCAGCACGTCGTCCACCACCAGCAGCTTGTTGTGCATGCGCTGGTTGAAGCGGCGGAAGCAACACAGCACGCTGCCGGCATAGTCGAAGTAATTGAGTTTGACCTTGCCGAAGGTGGGGTTGTAGATGCGCAGCTGCAGGTTTTCATGGCTGCTGGCCAGCGCACCGAGAATCTGCAGATCGGCGATCGCCGACAACTGATCGATCAGGATGCGCACCTTGACCCCGCGTTGGGCGGCGTCCACCAGTGCGTCCAGCACCATGCGCGCGCTGTCGTCCTTGTCGAAGATGTAGGTCTGCAGATCGATGCTGCGGGTGGCGCTGCGGATCAGGTTGAGCCGGGCCACCAGCGATTCTTCGCCGTGGTCGACGATGGTGGCGTAATGCCGCGGTGCCGCCGGTGTGGAGGCGGTCATCGCCTCCCCGCCCAGCGCGCGCAATGGCGAGGGTTGCGCACAGCGATCGGCCTGGCTGCAATTGACTACAGTGCTGCGTGCCGCGGCAGCGACACCGGCGGCACGGTTGCGTTCGGTTTGTGACAGGCTGGCGCATCCGGTGCCGAGCAACAACGTTGCCAGCACGCACACCCTCAACAGGCACTTCACGGGCGCCGCGCCTCCTGCAGGCGCCCACGCAGAATGAACGTCACCCTGTCGCCCAGGGCCATCTGCCACGCATTCATTCCGTAACGTCCACGCAGGACCGTCCCTCGACTGATCACGTCGCAATCATAGCCCGGCCGCGTGCATTCGGCCGGCACCACATGCAGCGTTTCCAGATGGGTGATTCCGCGGATGGTCAGGTTGCCGACGATGTCGCCCCCCTGCTTCACCACTTCGTCGACATACGGTAGCGACTCGAATTCGACGACCGGGTACTGCGCAACGTCGAAAAAATCTTCCCCGCGCATCCAGCTGGTGTAGCGGTCCTTGCCGGGGATCTCCACCTGAGTGGCGTCCAGCCGGAAGCGCACCTGCTGACGCCCGTCGGCCAAGGTCACCACGTCACCGCGAAAACGCGGGAAAAACCCCTCGATCTTCATTCCGAAGCGCGTCTTGATCTCGAACCCGAAGCGCGATTGCGCCGGGTCGATGGACTGCACCTTCTGCTGCGCCATGCAGGGGAACACGACCCAGAGCGCGAGCCAGGCGTACCAGCGCAGCGACGATGACACGGATCAGGGCCACCAGAAGGCGGTCAGGCGGGCGATGCCCGGCTCGATGGTGGCGTCCAGCGGCAAGGCCAGCAACGCGATCGAGGCGGTGGGCATGCCGCGGTAATCGCCGGTCTGGCCGCTGTGCATCAGCGCTGCCAGCCGTTCCAGGCCAGGGTTGTGGCCCACCAGCAGCAGGCGCTCGGCCTCGCGATGTTCGTCCACCAGGCTGGCCAGGGTGCCGGGCGTGGCCTCATAGATGCGTTCGTCCAGCCGTTGTTCGATGTAGCCGGTGAGCTCGAGCACCGCCTCCAGGGTTTCGCGGGCGCGGCGGGCCGGGGAGCACAGCACCCGGTCGGGCACCAGCCGCTGCTCGCGCAGCCAACGCCCGGCCGCTTCGGCCTCGGCGATGCCGTGCGGCGACAGCGGGCGATCGAAATCGGCCTGGCCGGTATCGGCCGGTTCGGCGTGGGCATGTCGCAACAAGATCAATTCGCGCATAGGAACTTTCCGGTTCTAGGACTTCTTGAGCCACTTGAACAGCGGCTCCCAGTCCTGTTGATGGTCGCGCACCTGCGCCGAGCGGTAGTCAAACAAGCTGCGTCCCAGCCCAGCCATCACCACATAGGCCTGGGTGTCGCGCAGTTGGGTCACCAGCGGATACGGCCAGTTGCCGATCATGTCGGCGGCCTGTTGCGAGGTCTGGGTCCAGGGACGGGCACGATTGAGCACCAGGCCCACCGGCAGTTTGCGCTGATGCACGCGCGGCACCTTGGCCAGCGTGTTGAGAAAGCCGACCACCGCTTCGATATCCAGCGCCGAGGACAACACCGGTACCACGATGGCATCGACGTGGTCGAGAAATCCGCTCAGCTCGTCGGCCATGGCACCGGCCGGCGCATCGACGATCAGGGTATCGGTGCCGTCCGGCACGGCGCTCTGCCAGCTGCGGCGCTTGGTGGCGTCGATCGGCAAGACCGCACTTTCCAGGCTGGCGCGGCGCTCTGCCCAGCGGGTGGACGAGCCTTGCGGATCGGCATCTGCCAGCACGGTGCGCTGGCCTTGCAACGCCGCATGTGCGGCTAGATTGGTGGCGATCGTGGTCTTGCCGACGCCGCCTTTGGAGGCGGCCACCAGGACTGTCTTCATGCACGCCTCGCTTCCGGGAGCAAGCCGGCAGCGTACACCGCGGCAAGGTGAGGAAGTAGTCGAAACGCGTTAAACGCACTGCTGCGGGACAGGCAACGACAGCGCAGACCTTCAGCCGATGCGCGCAAGGCCTTGCGCCGCAGCTGTGCGTGGCAACGATGGAAGCCTGGCACGGCGCAAGATCGTCCACGCGTATCGCTCAGCCGCGGCGTCGCAATGCAGCATGGCGCCGATGTTGCAGGTGTTGGCGTACCACAGCCCGAACAAGCGCAAGCGTGTGCCTGCGGCGCCAGCGCGCTCTGGCTGCTGCGAGCGTTACGGTTTCACGCCACCAGCCGCGCCAGCAGCCAGGCCCACGCAGGCAGCGTCAGCAACGACAGCAGGATGCTGTAGCCGACCATCGCTGCAGCCAGGCGCGGGGCCAGCCGGTGCGAAATGGCCAGCGCGGCGGCGGTGATCATGGTGGGCATGGCCGATTCGAGCACGTTGGTCTGCAGCATCTGCCCATGCAGGCCCAGCCCCCAGGACAACGGCAAGGCCAGGACCGGCATCAGCAGCAGCTTGAACACCAGGCCCACCGCCAAGGGCTTGAGTTCGTCGGCAGGCAGGCGCAGCTGCAGCGAAAAGCCCACCGACAGCATCACCAGCGGCAACATCGCATCGGCCAGGTTCTTCAGGCCCGAGCCAATCCAGGCCGGCGGTTGCTCGGGCATCAGGGTCAAGGCGAACAGCAGCGCCCACAACGGCGGGAACTGCAGCACGCGCATCGCGATCAGCCGTGCGGTCGGCGGGGTGTCGCCGCTGTGCCGGGCCAGCACATACAGCCCGAACGTGGACAGCAACACGAAGGTGCCGAACTGGTCGTAGACCACTGCATACGGCAGCGCGTGATCGCCGATCAGCGCGCGCACCATCGGAAAGCCGATGAAGCTTGAATTGGTAAACACCACACACATCAGCAGCGCGGCGTATTCGGCGCGGCCCAAGCGCAACAGGCGGCTGCAACCCCACAGCAACGGCACGATGATGGCGGTCAGCAGCCATGGCGTGGCAATCACCCCACCGAGCGAAGCATCCAGATGCAGGCGCGGGACATAGGTCAGCACCGACGCCGGCAGGCAGATGTACAGCACGATGCGGTTGAGCACATCGGCGCTGTTGTCCGGCAACACCCGCAGGCGGGCGAACAGCAGGCCCAGCCCCAACATGGCCAGAATCAAGGCAAATGCATCTACCGCCATGCGCGATCGTGTCCGTTGGAAAGCGATGCACAGGATCGCATAGCGCGCGGTGCGCGCATCGGTGGATGCGTTGGCCTGGCTGGGGTGCAAGGTGCACGCCACCCGAGCTCCGGTCACCGCGGAGCTGCCACGACCGCATCGTTTCCCTATGCGGAAGCCAGCGTATCGAACACGCGGCGCCCTCGCCGCTCCGGACAATGCGTTGGTCAAACACGTCCTTGCACCGTGTTCCGCGATGGTGGGCGGACCAGGCCGTGGAGCAAGCTTGCAGCGCCGAGTGCGCGACACGCCGTGAACCCGTCCGTGGAGGCTCGATGGCGGGATCCATGCCGCCAACGGTCCCGCGATCGGCAAGCACAGCGCATCAGACAGTTCGTTGGTGACTCGATTGAAGGAGCGAGGACGCCGCGCCAGCCAGGCGACCTGCTGCTGTCTTAGCTCTGCGCATCGACCATCTCAACTGGTCCTTGCGCCCGCCGTCGCGGGACCTTACGCGGCACGGCTGCCGCGCAAGCGCTTACAAAAACGTACTTGCAGCGTGTCCTGCGATGGTGGGCGGACAAGGACCCCGCAGCCACGCCACAGACCAACGCGTTGCTCTCCCGCATCGACTTCGCAACGTCGGCACGCCAAAGTTTTGAGTCGTGACTGCGATCAGGCGCAGACCTGCTCAGCCTTTCACCGAACTCGCGGAATCAACGTTAGACGTCTTCGTTTCAAGTAGGCGGCAGGCCGACGCGCCAGATGGCGCCTGGCGTATCGGCAAATGGCGGCAACCGGTCGATTCACTGCACAAGCCGCGCTGCAGGAACTCCCGCAGCGCGGCGAAGCGCTTACGGAAACGCTGGCGGGTTGGCCTGCCAGGCCGCAAAGACCTCGGCCAGGCTGGCGCGCTCTGCCTCGCGCCATTCCGGCAACAGGCTGGCGTAGTTGGCGGTACTGCTCCAACGGTCCGGCCAGGTGCGCACGGCTGCGGCATACCACTCGACCGCCTCCTGCTTGCGTCCGGCGCGCCAGAGCGCCAGTGCAGCCGTGGTCGGCAGCCATTCCGGCGTGGCCGGACGGCCATTGGCCAGGTTGGCCCATTGCTGCAGCGCCTTGTCGGGCTGGTCGGCACGCAGCAGGTCCCATCCATAGTTCCAGGTGATGGCCCGGTACTGCTGGCTGCCGTTGGAGACCAGCGCCAGCGCGCCCTGATACAACTCATCGCCCAACTGGGTGCGCCCACCGGCGTAGGCCAGCGCCGCCAACTGCGCGCGCGGGTCGGCCGCGCGGGCGTCACGTTGCACCATCGCCGCCAGCCGGTCGACCACTGCATCGCCCTGGCCCTGTACGGCCACCACGGCCTTGGTGGTACCGCGGTCTTCGTCGAAATAGAACTCCTTGGGCTTGGGCAAGCTCTGCGCCTGCGCCAACGACCACACCCCTCCGAGCAGGGCCAGAGCGGCCCACGCGTATTTCCTTTTCACTGTGTTTTCCCCTGACAGCAAACGACCCCTTCCCGTCCCCATCCTACCCGCAGCGCGTCGGCTGCGCATCCGCACAGGGACGGGCGCGGAAAAGCTGACTGTTACACTTTGCACCGCCGTTTTGGAATCCGTCGGGTGCGTCAGATAGTTTCAGATGACATGCACCGGGGCCCAGCCACCCTTTCCGGGCACGCCATGACCAGTACCGCTGCGCTTTCTTCTCCCGACTCTGCCAACACGCCGGAGCTCGGCCGGGTGGATGCGGACTACACGCTGGACCACAAGTACACGCGCACCGATGGGCGCATCTACCTGTCCGGTGTGCAGGCGCTGGTGCGGCTGCCGCTGCTGCAGCGCCTGCGCGATGACGCTGCCGGGCTGGAGACCGCCGGCTTCATCAGCGGCTACCGCGGCAGCCCGCTGGGCGGGCTGGACCTGGAACTGTGGCGGGCGCGCAAACACCTGGACGCGGCCAAGGTCACCTTCACTCCAGGTCTGAACGAGGACCTTGCCGCCACCATGGTGTGGGGCACCCAGCAAACCAACCTGTTCCCCGGCGCGAACGTGCAGGGCGTCTACGGCATGTGGTACGGCAAAGGGCCGGGCGTGGACCGCAGCGGCGACGTCTTCAAGCACGGCAATGCCGCCGGCACCTCGCCGTTTGGCGGCGTGCTGGCGCTGGCCGCCGACGACCATGCCTGCCGCAGCTCGACCCTGCCGCACGGGTCCGAAGACGAATTCGTCAGCGCGATGATGCCCATCCTCAATCCGGCCGGAGTACAGGACATCCTGGACATGGGCCTGCTTGGCTGGGCGATGAGCCGCTACACCGGGCGCTGGATCGGCTTCAAGACGATTGCCGAAACGGTGGAATCGTCCGCCTCGGTGGACGTGGACCCGTTCGCGCGCACCATCGTGCTGCCGGAGGATTTCGCACTGCCGCCGGGCGGCTTGAGCATCCGCTGGCCGGACCCGCCGGTGGACCAGGAGATGCGCCTGCACCGGTATGCGATCGCCGCCGCGCAAGCCTTTGCGCGCGCAAACCACATCGACAAGGTGGTGCTGGATTCACCAAATGCGCGACTGGGTATCGTCACCACCGGCAAGAGCTACCTGGACGTGCTGCAGGCGCTGGAATACCTGGGCCTGGACGCGCAGGCCTGCGCGCAGATCGGCATCCGCGTTTACAAGGTCGGCATGACCTGGCCGCTGGAGCCGGCAGGGATCAGCGCGTTTGCGCAGGGGCTTGAAGACATCGTGGTGGTGGAAGAGAAAAAGGCCTTCATCGAGCGCCAGATGAAGGAACTGTTCTACAACTGGCCGGCCAGCGCCGGCGCGCGGCCGAGCATTGTCGGCAAGTACGATGAGCAGGGCGCGTGGATCCTGCCGTCCACCGGCGAACTGACGCCGGCCACCATCGCGGCGGTGATCGGCAGGCGCATCCTGCGCCTGCTGCAATCGAGCACGATCAATACCGATTCGATCCAGCAGCGGCTGCGCTGGATGGACGCCAAGGAAGCGGAAATGGCTTTGCCGCGCGCGCAATTCCCGCGCGTGCCGCATTACTGCTCCGGCTGCCCTCACAACACCTCCACCGCCGTGCCGGAAGGCTCGCGCGCGCTGGGCGGTATCGGTTGCCACTACATGGTGACCTGGATGAACCGAGCCACCGACACCTTCACCCACATGGGCGGCGAAGGTGTCACGTGGTCCGGGCAGGCGCCGTTTACCGACACCCCGCACGTGTTCCAGAACCTGGGCGATGGCACGTATTTCCATAGCGGCTCGCTGGCGATCCGGCAGTCGGTCGCCACCGGCGTCAACATCACCTACAAGATTCTCTACAACGATGCGGTGGCGATGACCGGCGGGCAGCCGGTGGACGGCACGCTCACCGTGCCGGACATCGCCCACCAGCTGCGCGCCGAAGGCATCCATGAGATTGCGGTGGTCAGCGACGACATCGGCAAGTGGACGCGGCGGCGCGAGCTGTTTCCGCCTGAGGTCGCGTTTCACGATCGTGGCGAACTGGATGCCGTGCAGCAGCATCTGCGCACCGTCAAGGGCGTGTCGATCCTGATCTTCGACCAGACCTGCGCCACCGAGAAACGCCGCCGTCGCAAGCGCGGCAAGCTGGTCGATCCGCCAAAGCGGGTGATGATCAATTCGCTGGTGTGCGAAGGCTGCGGCGATTGCGGCGAGAAAAGCTTTTGCGTGTCGGTGTTGCCGAAGGAAACCGAATTCGGGCGCAAGCGCCAGATCGACCAGTCCAACTGCAACAAGGATTATTCGTGCGTCGCGGGCTTTTGCCCGAGCTTTGTCACCGTGCATGGCGGTGCCCCGCGCAAGGGCAAGCGGCGCGACGCCAGCACGCTGCTGGACACGCTTCCCTCACCGCCCAAGCGCACCGCGCTGGAACGGCCCTGGAACATCCTGATCACCGGCGTCGGCGGCACCGGCGTGGTGACCATCGGCGCGCTGCTCGGCATGGCCGGGCACCTGGAAGGCAAGGGCGCCACGGTGCTGGACCAGACCGGCCTGGCGCAGAAAGGCGGCGCGGTGACCACGCATATCCGCATCGCACGCCAGCCCGCCGACATCCACGCCGTGCGCATCGCTGCCGGCGAAGCAGACCTGGTGCTGGGCTGCGACATGGTGGTGGTCAACGATTATTGGGCGCTCTCCAAAGTGCGCGATGGCCGCACCCAGGTGGTGCTCAACACCTACGAAGCAATGCCGGGCACGTTCACCACGCAACCGGACCTGCAGTTTCCCGCTGCCGAGATCATCGCCGGTGTGCGCACTGCGCTCGGTGGCCAGGAGCCGTTGTTGCTGGATGCCACGCAGCTGGCAACGGCGTTGCTGGGCGACGCCATCGCCAGCAATCTGTTCGTGCTTGGCTACGCGTGGCAGCACGGGTTGGTGCCGCTATCGCATGCGGCGCTGATGCGCGCGATCGAACTCAATGGTGCAGCCGTTGCGATGAATCAGCAGGCGTTCGCCTGGGGGCGCCTGGCGGCGATCGATCTGCCGGCGGTGCAACGCGCTGCGGGTCTGGCCGGTGCCGACGCGCCTGCACATCTGCATGGCGATACACCGCATGCACGCGGACCAGGCAGCTGGGAAGAGCACGATCTCAGCGGCCAGAGCGCACCGCGTGCGCTGGCACAGACCGACGGCAGCACGTTGCATGGCGAGGTCGCTGCACCGGCCGCGCCGCTCGACGACGAGCAGTTGGCGCATTCGCTGGACGAGGCCATCGCGCGTCGCGTCGCGTTCCTGACCGACTACCAGGATGCGGCCTACGCGCAGCGTTATCGCAGCCTGGTCGAGCGCGTACGCACGCACGAGCTGCAGCGCGTGCCCGGCAGCAGCGCACTGACCGAGGCGGTGGCCCGGTACGCCTTCAAGCTGATGGCCTACAAGGACGAATACGAGGTGGCGCGGCTGTATACGCGTGGCGATTTCCAGCGCCGGTTGCAACAACAGTTCGAGGGCGACTACACGCTGCGCTTCCATCTGGCGCCGCCGTTGCTGGCAAAGAAAGACGCACACGGCAACCTGATCAAACGCGAGTACGGGCCGTGGATGTTCACCGCCTTCAAGCTGCTGGCGCGGTTGAAGTTCCTGCGTGGCGGCAAGTTCGACGTCTTCGGCTACAGCGAAGAACGGCGTGGCGAGCGTCGGCTGATTGCCGATTACAGCGCAACCGTGGACATGCTGCTGGAACGGCTGGATGCCGATAACGTGGGCTTGGCCGCGCAGATCGCCAGCATTCCGGAACACATTCGCGGCTATGGCCACGTCAAGCATGCGCATCTGCAGGAAGCCAGGGCGCGCGAAGCCGCGCTGCTGGCGCAGTGGCGTAATCCCAAGGCGTTGCACGTGGTGCAGGCGGCCTGATGTCACCGAACGATTACATCCTTTTGATGTAGTCGCTCGGCGACATTCGGTTTAATCCCGCTACATACGGCAGCTGGCGCATCCACTCAATGGGGCTTCAGTCGAAATGCGGCCCACGCATCAGTCGAATCGGTCCGCGTGCGGTGGCAGGGTCCACAGTTCGACCCTGCTGGGTGATCCGTACCAGGCCTCTGCCTGCGGCAGCTGCGGCCACCGCACGCACCTGGGGCATCAGGCTTCGCCACACCGCCGCATCATCGCTCAAGGCACGCGCGACTTCCGAGGGACAGATCGATTGCTCGGGCCGACGTTGCGCAAGCAGGTGCCGGATCAACGCGGCAACCTGCGCATCATCGGGCGACTGCACGCCTGCCCCGCAGGATCACAATGGGCGCAGCAGGCGCAGGCCGAACCAATCCTTGGCATCGTTCCAGCCGTGGGTGACCTTGAGCCCGGCTGCGGCAGCCAGTTCGGCAAAGCGCGCATCGGTGTATTTGCAGCTGTATTCGACCTGCATTGCTTCGCCTTCGGCAAACGCGATGTCCTTGCCGCCAACCTGCACGCGCTGCGCGCGTTGGCTGATCAGGAAGGTTTCGATGCGGCCGCGCTCACGGACATACACCGCGTGGTGACGGAAACCGTCCAGATCGAAATCGCTCCCGATCTCGCGATTGAGCCGCGCCAGCAGGTTGAGGGTGAACTCGGCGGTGATACCGGCTGCGTCATTGTAGGCCGCTTCGATCAGCCCGGCGTCCTTGTCCAGATCGATGCCGATCAGGGCGCAACCGTCGCTGCCCATGGTCTGGCGCATCGCGTCCAGCAGTTCGATCGCGGCCGCGTCGGCGAAATTGCCGAGCGTGGAGCCGGGGAAGAACACCACGTGCCGCCGCGCCGGGCGCTGCGCATCGGGCAGGCGCAGCGGCTTGGTGAAGTCGGTGCACACCGGCAACATCTGGATCTGCGGAAATTGCTGGGCCAGCCGCGCAGTGCTTTCCAGCAGCGCGGTGCGCGAGATTTCCAGCGGCGTGTAGGCCACCACATCGCGCAGGCCCTGCAGCAGCAATTCGGTCTTGCGGCCGCTGCCGCTGCCGTATTCGACCACATGCACGCCGGCGCCGATCGCCTGTGCGATCGAGCCCATGCTGGCTTCCAGCAAACCCAGCTCGGTCCTGGTGAGGTAATACTCCGGCTGCTGCGTAATGGCTTCGAACAGTTGCGAGCCGCGCGCATCGTAGAAATATTTCGACGGCAGCGTCTTGGGCGTTTGCGACAACCCCGCCAGTGCATCGGCGGTGATGTCGTCCGGCTGCGGGCGCAGGTCGGTCAGCGCGGCGTGCGCGCGTTGCAGGGCATGGGCGGCGGCGTTCAAGGCAGATCCTTGGCAAGGCGCACGCCGGCAAACTGCCAACGCGCATCGGAGGGGAAAAAGTTGCGGTAACTGGCACGCAGATGGCTGGCCGGGCTGGCGCAACTGCCACCACGCAAGACCCATTGCGCATTCATGAATTTGCCGTTGTATTCGCCCAGCGACCCGGGCCACGGGGTAAAGCCTGGATACGGCAGGTACGCACTACCGGTCCACTCCCAGACATCGCCGAACAGCTGCTGGATACCGGTGTCCACTGCTTCGGCGCCACGCGGATGCAACGCATCGGTGTCGACGAAATTGCCCTGTACCGGCACGCCGGTTGCGGCCTGCTCCCACTCGGCTTCGGTGGGAAGGCGCGCACCGGCCCAGCGCGCGAACGCATCGGCTTCGAACAGGCTCAGATGACAGACTGGCGCGTGTGGATCGCGCGTGCGCCAGCCGTCCAGCGTGAACTCGCGGCCATCGGCATCCCAATACAAGGGATGTTGCCAACCCTGCGCCTGCACCATCGCCCAGCCATCGCTGAGCCAGGCACCGGCACTGCGGTAGCCGCCGTCATCGATGAATTGCTGGAACTCGGCGTTGGTGACCACACGGCTGGCCAGCGCATGCGCACCGACCAGCACGCGATGGCGTGGCGATTCGTTGTCGTAGGCGAAGCTGTCGGCCTGTGGCCATGCAGCGGCGCCGATCTGGACGATCTGCTCGTCGCGCGCATGCCAGCGCAGCGGGCTGGCAACGGCCGCAGGCGGTGTGGGCAGGTCACGGTAGGCCGGCTGCAACGGGTTGCTCCACAGCGCATGCTTGATATCGGTCAGCAGCAACTCCTGGTGTTGCTGCTCGTGCTGGATGCCGAGCTGCACGACGGTGCAGGCCTGTGCATCGAGCAGGCCTTCGCGCAAGCGCTGCTGCATCTGCCTATCGACCGCAGCACGGTAGTCGCGTACCTGCTGCAACGAGGGGCGCGAAAGCACGCCGCGGCGGGCCCGCGCATGCATCGGCCCCACGCTCTGGTAGTAGCTGTTGAACAGGAAGTCCCAGGCCGGGTCGAACACGCGGTACGCCGGATCGGCCTGCAGCACGAAGCGTTCGAAAAACCAGGTGGTGTGGGCCAGATGCCATTTGCTCGGGCTCGCGTCCGGCATGCTCTGCACCATCGCGTCTTCGGCGCTCAAGGGTGCGGCGAGACGGTCGCTCAGCGCGCGGGTCTGCGCGTAGCGTTCCAGCAGCGTCAACTGCTGTTGCTGGAGGTGGCCCAGCAGAGGTGAGAGTGCAGACATCGCCCTATGCTTGGGGAGCGCCCGTGAACGTGCCGTGTGGGCAGCGTGGCAGCCAGCGGTAAGCTGTCGGCATGTCATCGCCATCTCTGTCCAGTACGCTTGCTGCGCCCCTCGCGTGGGCCCAGCGTCAGCAGGCGTTCGCGCTGCCTTCCGGGGTCATCCATCTGGATGCGGCGTCGCGTGGTCCGTTGTTGCGCGCCATGCAGACCGTTGCGCACCAGGCGGTCGATGCAATGGCCACACCATGGCGGTTGCCATTCGATACCTGGTTACAGCAGATCGAGCAGGTGCGCGGACTTGCGGCCGCGCTATTGGACGGCGATGCCGATGCGGTGGCCATGGTGCCCTCGGCCGCGCACGGCCTGGCCACGGCCGCGCGCAATCTGCCTGTGCAAGCCGGCGACGCAGTGCTGGTGCTGGAAGGGCAATTTCCGTCCAATCTGTTGATCTGGCAGCGCCGCTGCGCAGAGGCCGGCGCGCATCTGGTGGCGGTGCTCACCACCGCTGGCGGCAGCTTGACCGATGCAGTGCTGCAGGCCATTGCCGACACGCCTGCGCTGCGGATTGCCAGCTTGCCGCATGCGTACTGGCTGGACGGGCGAATGCTGGATCTGGACCGCATCAGTGCCGCCGTGCAGGCACGCGGCGCTGCCCTGGTGCTGGACCTGAGCCAGAGCCTGGGGGTGTTGCCACCGGATCTGCCGCGCTGGCAACCGGATTTCGTGGTCAGCGTCGGGCACAAATGGTTGCTCGGGCCGATGGGATTGGCGTGGCTGTGGGTCGCGCCGCAGTGGCGCACGGACGGGCTGCCGATCGAAGAACACTGGATCGGCCGCGATGCGGGCAGCAGTTGGGAATTTCCGGTGGCCAGCGCGCCGCGGTATCGCAGCGGTGCACGCCGATTCGATGCGGGCGGGGTTGCCGACCCGTTGCGGGTCGCAATGGCCACGGTGGCCCTGCAACAACTCACCGCGTGGCAGCCGGCGCGCATCGCAGCGGCGTTGGGCGAGTTGACTGCGCATTGGGACGCCGCCCTGCAGGCGCGCGGCGTGGGCAGCTGGTGCACGCCCGGACATGCGCCGCATCTCACCGCACTGCAGCCGCCGGCAGCGGCATTGGATGCGGTGGCAACGGCGCTCGGCGCGAGTGGCGTGATCTGCACGCGTCGGCATGGACGTCTGCGCATCGCGCCACATTTGAGCGTGACCGACCACGCGTTGTCACAGGTCATTGCAGCGCTGCCGGATGGGTGAGGCGGTGCGCAGGCATCGCGGGCCAGGCATCTGCAGCGGTACTGGTTGCAATACATGTACGCAGGCCAACGCGTCGTCAGGCAGCACCGGCAAGGCTCCATCGCAGGCCAGCGCGCTCTACGAACGACAATTGGCGCAAGGATCAGCGGCAGCGAAGCGGCGCGCTCGGTTTTCAGCGATTGAACGCCGCGTCACTGCCGCTGGCTGATCCGCAACCCACGCGGCGTTACCCATCGCTCGGCGCCTTCGAACACCGCCTGCACCAGCAGCGCAAGCACGGCAGCGGGAATGGCGCCTTCCAAAATCAGGCCGATATCGTCCAGGCGGATGCCGGTGAGAATCGGTTGGCCATAGCCGCCCGCACCGATCAGCGCACCCAGCGTGGCGGTGCCCACATTGATCACCGCCGCGGTCTGGATGCCGGCCACGATCGTGCGGCGGGCCAGCGGCAGTTCCACCCGCCACAGGCGTGTCCACGCGGGCAATCCGATGGCGTGCGCAGTCTGGCGCAGTTCGCGTGGGATCGAGGTCAGCCCTGCATGGGTGTTGCGCACGATCGGCAGCAGGCTATACAAGAACAGCGCGGCAATCGCCGGCTTGGCGCCGATGCCGAACAACGGAATCATGAAGACGAATACCGCCAACGACGGCAGCGTCTGCAGCACACCGGTCAACGACAACACCACCTGCCCCAGACGTGGACGCCGCGCCGCCAGCACGCCCAACGGCAGCGCAAGCAGCAACGCCAGACCCAAGGAAATACCCACCAACGCCAGATGCTCGCGCGTATGCCGCAGCAGCCGCGTCAAACGCGAGTCCGTTTCAGAGGCCGGCGTGACGCCCAGCCAACGCGCGGCAACCGCCGCTTCGGACTGCCGCTCCAGTTTGACCTGTGCATTGAGCCGTTGCATGGTCGCTTCATCGATGCGTCCTTGCACCCCCCGCAAGGCCTGCAGCATCGCCGGCGAGCGGTGCGCCAGATCCTTGCGATACACAAAAATCGCCTGGTAGTCCGGGAAATAATGGCGGTCGTCGCGTAGCACCTGCAGCTGGTAATACGGAATTTCCGCATCGGTGCTGTACAGATCGGTGACCTCGATGGCGCCGCTCTGCAACGCGCGATAGGCCAGGTCGTGATCCAGCCCGGTCGCGGCCTGCGGCAGCGCGTACGCCGCGCGCACGCCCGGCCAGCCATCGGCGCGCTGCATGAACTCATTGCTCAGACCGATCTTGAGGGTGGGATGTCGTGCAAGATCCGACAACGAGGCGATACCCAATGCCTGCGCACGTTCGCGCTTCATACCGAAGGCATAGGTGTTCTGGAAACCCAGCGAATCGGTCATCGCCAGCCCGCGTGCGTCGAGTGCGGCACGCAGCTCGGCCTGGCTGGCGTTGGGCAGTTGCAGCAGCTCCTGTGCCAGCGTGCCGGTGTATTCGGCATACGCGTCTATCTGCCCGGTCTCCAGCGCCCGCCACAGGATGCGCGTGCCACCGAGTTGTGCGCGGTGCTGCACGTCTACACCATCACGTTTGCCGGCGGCGGTGGCGATTTCGCCAAGAATCACCGCTTCGGTGAAATTCTTCGAACCAATGGTGACCTGCGCGGCCTGCGCGCTAACACTGCAGATCAGCCACACCACGGCGATGAGCGCACGCGCCATCATGCGGCATCGCCAATGCTGCGCTGGGCGGTGAGAAAGCGCTGCACGAACGCATCGGCCGGCTGCTCCAGCAGATCGCGCGCACGGCCTTGCTGCACGATGCGGCCGGCGCGCATCAGCACCAGGTTGTCGGCCAGATAGGCGGCTTCGGCCACGTCATGCGTCACCAGCACCACGGTCTTGCCCAGCTGCGCGAACAGTTCGCGCAGCTGCGCCTGCAGGTCGTAGCGCACGATGGGATCGAGCGCGCCGAGTGGTTCGTCCAGCAACAAGGCCGGCGGGTCCAGCATCAGTGCACGAATCAGCCCCACGCGCTGGCGTTGACCACCGGAGAGTTCGGCCGGGTAGCGCGCCAGTAACTGCGTTGGCAATTGGCACAGGGCGCACAAGACATCCAGACGCGCCTCGATGCGTTCCCGCGTCCAGCCCAGCGTCTGTGCCAGCAAGGTCACGTTGCTGCGTGCATCCAGATGCGGAAACAGGCCGCCTTCCTGGATGACGTAGCCGATGCGTTGCCGTTGCGCCTGCAGGTTGGCGCGCTGCAACGGGGTGCCGTCGAAAGCGACCGTGCCGCTGTCCGGCCACTCCAGCCCGACCAGCATGCGCAGCACGGTGGATTTGCCGGCGCCGCTCGGGCCGATCAATGCGGTCGTGATGCCGCTGGCAAACGTCAGCGAGACAGCATCGAGTGCGATGGCCTGGCCGTAGCGGCGGCTGACCCGGTCGAGAGTGAACATGCGGCCGAGCTTGCCGAACGCAGCGTCAGCCACGCGCGAAGGTGCGCATCAGCGGGGCGGCGCCAGCAGTTCGCGTGCACTCAGGTAGCCGTCGCCATCGGCATCCTGCCGCGCGAAGCGCGCGATCAAGGTGGCACGATGCGCCGCACGGGTGATCGGCTTGCCGCGACGGCCCGGCAGTTCATCGCCTTGCAGCACGCCATCGTGATCGGTATCGCGTTGATCGAAGGCGTAGCTCATCCAGGCCAGATATTCGTCCAGGCTCACCCGCCCATCGCCATCGGTATCCATGCGCTGCAGATATTGCTGGCTGTCCTGGACCTGGGCCTGCGCGGCAATCGCCGGCACACAGGCACACCACACGACCAGCAAGGCACGCACGATCACGCCACGCGCCCGGTGTACACGCACCACAGCGCGCCTGCCGCCCGGGTTACGCACCACTCAGCGCATACCCCTTGAGCCGCGCCGCATACGCCTGCAACGCGGCATTGCCGCTGGCCTCGGCCTCATGGCACCACTGCTGCAATTGCCGGAGCCGTTCGGACGCATCGTGGCTGCGCGCTTCCAGTACCGCGGTCAGCCGCGCACGGTACTCGACCAGCGTGCGCATGCGCGGACGCTGCGCCACCCATGCCTGCAACTGTGCACGCGCGTCCGGCTTGAGCCAGCGCCCGTCGTCGACCAGGCCCTTGCGCAGGCGACGCGGCAGCAACTCGCGCAGCTTGGCGCCGGTGACGGCCGCCTCTTCGCGCAACGCCGGCTTGAGCACATTGCGCTGGTAGTCGGTCATGGCCTGGAACCGGTGCGAGAGCAGCGCCTTGAGCGTGTCGGCATCGGGCACGGCGATATTGGGGCGGATATCCAGCGACGGCGCCACCCGCAACACCTTGGCAAGGCCCAGTGCCTGCAAGCCGCGAATGGCGACCCAACCGATATCCAGCTCCCAACGCCGCATCGAAAACCGCGCCGAGCTCGGGAAGGCATGATGGTTGTTATGCAATTCTTCGCCACCGATCCACAGCGCCCAGGGCGTGAGGTTGGTGGAGGTGTCGGCCGATTCGAAATTGCGATAGCCCCACCAGTGGCCCAGGCCGTTGACCACACCGGCGGCCCAGAACGGAATCCACGCCATCTGGATTGCCCACAACGCAATTCCCGGCAATCCGAACAACACCGAGTTGATCACCAGCAACGCCATCGGGCCGGCGTTGGCATGCGGCGTGTACAGATGCCGTTCGATCCAGTCGCTGGGCGCGCCCTTGCCGTATTGCTCGATGTCGGCACGCTCGGCACGCGCCTGCCGATACAGCTCCACACCGCGCCAGAACACCTGGCCGATGCCCTTGGTCTGCGGGCTGTGCGGGTCTTCCTCGGTCTCGACCTTGGCGTGGTGCTTGCGATGGATCGCGACCCAATCGCGGGTGATCATCGAGGTAGTCAACCAGGTCCAGAAGCGGAAGAAATGCGCGATGGCCGGATGGAAATCCACACCGCGATGCGCCTGGCTGCGATGCAGGTACAAGGTCACTGCAAAGATGGTGAGCTGGGTGAAGACCAGCAGCACCGCCAGCATGCCCCACGCGCCCAGCCCTGCCACGCCGGAAGTCAGAACGTCGATGATCGGATCGGACAACATCGGCATCTCCACAGCAGCGCTCTCCATTTGATGCAGACATGATGGGGGCGATCGCGGCAAACTTCACCCTTCGGATGCGTAGGGTTGCACCTACATTTCTAAAGCGGTTCAGACCTCCTTCCCCACTTCCGTCTGCTGTCACCCGTATGACTGTTGCCACCGAACATGCTGCCGATTCCACTGTCGTTACCAACGCCGCCCCGCTGATCGAACTCGACCAGGCCAGCGTGATGCGCGGCCAGGTCCGGGTCCTGCATGCGCTGAGCCTGCGCATCGCGCTGGGGCAGCACACCGCGATCCTGGGGCCCAATGGCTGCGGCAAATCGTCCTTCATCAAATTGATCACGCGCGAGTTGTACCCGCTGGCGCGCGCCGACGGCCAGCCCGCAGTGAAGGTGATGGGACAAACGCGCTGGCAGGTGGATCGCCTGCGCTCGCAATTGGGCATCGTCACCGGCGATCTGAGCGTCAATCTGGCCGACATGCCCGGGCTGGATGTGGAAAGCGCGGTGCTCTCCGGATTCTTCGCCAGCTACGTGGTGCCGCCGCATCGCGAGATCAGCGACGACATGCGTGCACGCGCGCGCGAAGCGCTGGCGCTGGCGCGCGCATTGCCGTTGGTAGACCGGCAATTTGCGCAATTGTCGGCCGGCGAAACGCGCCGTGTGCTGATTGCGCGTGCGCTGGTCAATCGCCCGCAGGCGTTGCTGCTGGACGAGCCGTCCACCGGGCTGGATCTGGTGGCACGCCAGCACCTGCTCGAGACGATGCGGCACCTCGCCCGGCAAGGCATCACGCTGGTGCTGGTGACCCATCACATCGAAGAAATCGTGCCGGAGATCGAACGGGTGATCCTGCTGCGCGCCGGCAAGGTGGTGGCCGACGGCACGCGTGAGGCGCTGCTCACCGATGCCAGCCTGTCGGCCGTGTTCGATGGCCCGGTGCGGGTGCAGCGCAATGGCGCGCGCTGTTGGGCAACGGT
Organism: Xanthomonas sp. A1809; assembly: GCF_017746015.1. Lineage (NCBI taxonomy): Bacteria > Pseudomonadati > Pseudomonadota > Gammaproteobacteria > Lysobacterales > Lysobacteraceae > Xanthomonas > Xanthomonas sp. A1809. The sequence goes on from NZ_JAGHWZ010000004.1 coordinate 463,032, forward strand.
GGGCGAGTAAGGGCCACCCACCCGCAGCTCGCGCAGGCCGTGTCCTTGCACGAGCTGCCGGCGATGCTCCGCATCGCGATGGCGAAGCGCTCCGGACGGGCGCACAACCGCGTCACAACCACGCTCTGCAGACATGACCTTGGACACGGGACGCCGCCGCGGCGCTTGCGCTTAGACTCGCCGCACACACAGACAGGAGTCGTCCGATGGCCCAGTGGTATTTCCATAACCCCGGACAGGCCGACCGTCTCGGCCCGCTCGACGATGCCAGCGCCCGCGCGCATGCGCAGCGCCAACCCGATGCGCTGGCCTGGCGCGACGGGCTCGATGGCTGGACGCCGGCCCGCCAGCTGGCCGAGCTGCAGGGCAGCGGTAGCGCGCCGCCGCCGTTGACCGGCATGAGCGGGCGCGCAGATGAGATCGACTACCGCATCGTCGGCAACGACATGCAGTTCGTCGAAGTCGAGCTGGACCCCGGCGAAAGCGCCATCGCCGAGGCCGGTGCGCTGATGTACAAGGACGCGGCGGTGCAGATGGACACCGTGTTCGGCGACGGCTCGCATGCCGGTCAAAGTGGCGGCGGGCTGATGGGCAAGCTGCTGTCGGCCGGCAAACGCGTGGTCACCGGCGAAAGCATGTTCACCACCGTGTTCACCCACGCCGGCAGCGGCAAGGCCAAGGTCGCTTTCGCCGCGCCCTACCCGGGCACGGTGCTGGCGCTGCGCCTGTCCGAGCATGGCGGCCAGCTGATCTGCCAGAAGGACAGCTTTTTGGCCGGCGCGCGCGGGGTGTCGCTGGGCATCGCCTTCCAGCGCAAGATCCTCACCGGCCTGTTCGGCGGCGAGGGCTTCATCATGCAGAAGCTCGAAGGCGACGGCTGGGTGTTCGTACATGCCGGCGGTACGGTCGTCGAACGCGAGCTGGGCCCGGGCGAGCGTATCGACGTGGACACCGGCTGCGTGGTGGCCTACCACGCCGGCGTGGACATGGACGTGCGCCGCGTTGCGGGCCTGAAGAGCATGTTCTTCGGCGGCGAAGGCGTGTTCCTGGCCACCCTCACCGGCCCGGGCAAGGTCTGGCTGCAATCGCTGCCGTTCTCGCGCATGGCCGGCCGCATGCTGCAGGCCGCCCCGCAAGCCGGCGGCCAACAGCGCGGCGAAGGCTCGGTGCTGGGCGGCCTGGGGCGGTTGCTGGATGGCGATAACCGCTTCTGACCTACATCCCGGCGCGGCCGCGCCCATCTCAGGAGGGCGGCGGCATCACGTTCATCACCGCCAGTGTCATCGCTTCCACGCCGGTCCGGATGCTTGGCTGCGGCACCGGCGCGAAGTCCGGCGAATGGTTCACCGGAATCCGCTCGCCCGTTTGCCGGGCCTGCTGCAGCCACTGCGGATCGAGTCCACCGATGCCGAAGTAGAACGACGGCACGCCGGCAGCGACGAAGGCCGAATAGTCTTCGCTGGCGGCACTCGGTTCGCGCTGGCGCTCGGCATCGACCCCGAACGCCTGCGCGAAAACCGCCCCGGTACGCTCGGCCAGCGCTGCATCGTTGATCACCGCCCTGGACCCGCGCTCGCCCAGGGCGATCTGCGGTACCGGCGCGCCGGCCATCTGCGCACTGGCCAGCGCGGTACGTCGCACGCCGTCGAGCAGCTTGTCGCGCACCTGAGGGTCGTGGCTGCGGATGGTGCCGCGCAGCTGCGCGCGGTCGGGGATGACGTTGCCAGCCGTGCCGGCGTTGAACGCTCCAATGCTGACCACGCCAAACGCAGCCGGGTCTTTTTCGCGACTGATCACGCTCTGCACATCGACAACGAAGCGCGCCGCGATCAGGATCGGATCGATCGTCGCGGCGGGCATCGCCCCATGCCCGCCCTTGCCTTGGAACACCACCTCCAGCGCATCGGAGTTGGAGGTCACCGCCCCGGCCTTGTAGAACACATGGCCGTAGGCATCCGGGCCGACATGCAGGGCAAAGCCGTAGTCCGGCTTGCCGAACCGGGCAAACAGGCCATCGTCAAGCATCGCCTGCGCACCGCGACCCTTTTCCTCCGCTGGTTGGGCGATGAACATCAGCGTGCCGCGCCATTGGGCGCGCAGCTGCACCAAGGTTGCGGCCGTGCCGACCCAGGCCGCCATGTGAATGTCGTGACCGCAGGTATGCGCCACATAGGTATCGCGGTCGCTGGACTGCAGATGGACGTCGCTGGCGTACGCCAGCCCCGTGGTTTCCCGCATCGGCAACGCATCCAGTTCAGTGCGCACCATGATCGTGGGGCCGGGGCCATTGTGATACATCGCCACCAGCCCGGTCCGGCCAATGCCCGCGCTGACCCGAAACCCCAGCGCGCGCATTTCCTTGGCCAGCCGTTGCGCAGTCGCGGTTTCCTCGAAGCCCAGTTCGGGGTGCTGGTGCACGGTCCGGTATAGCGCCTCCCAACGTGGATAGTCCCGATCCAGAATGCCATCGACCTGCCGCTTGACCGCTACCGCGTCCAGCGCATGACAGGGCGATGCGGCTAGCAGCAGTGACAGTGCCAGTCCACGCAGCGGACACCGCGCAGACGCGTGATCGAAGATGCTGCTGCTGCAGACTGTGCGTTTGGCCGAGTCCATGCCCTACGGTACCAACGCAAGGACGCCCGATACCATCAGGGCAGGCGAGGTGTGCGCGCAGCGCGCAATATCTGCGCATGACGCCCTGCCGCCCGCCAATGCAGACCGGCGGCCAGGGCTGCGGCGTGTATGCTGCGCCGCTGTCCACATCGCGCCCAGTGCACGCTCGCCATGACCGCCTTTCCTAGCAAGTGCCTCCTGTTGTCCCTGTCCCTGTCACTGGCCGGGCTTCTCAGCGCCTGCGGGGGCGAGCCACGCCCGGCGACACCGGCGCCGGTGGTGCAGGCACCTTCGGCCGCAGCCTCCAAGCCCATCAAGATCGGCGTCGCGCTCGGTGGCGGTGCGGCCAAGGGCTTTGCGCATATCGGGGTGATCAAGATGCTCGAGGCCAACGGTTTCGCACCGGTGGTGGTGTCCGGCACCAGCGCCGGCAGCGTGGTGGGCGCGTTGTATGCCAGCGGCATGGATGCGTTCCAAATGCAGGAAAAGGCCGTCGCGCTCGACCAGACCAGCATCCGCGATGTGCGGCTGTTTTCCGGTGGGCTGGTGCAGGGCCAGAAACTGCAGGACTACGTCAACGAACAGCTCGGCGGCAAGCCGATCGAAAAACTGCGCAAGCCGTTCGCGGCGGTCGCCACGCGACTGGAAGATGGCGAACGCACCGTGTTCGTGCGCGGTAATGCCGGCCAGGCGGTGCGCGCGTCCAGCAGCATCCCGGGCGTGTTCGAGCCGGTGACCATCGGTCAATATCACTTCGTCGATGGCGGCGTGGTCAGCCCGGTGCCGGTGGATGCAGCGCGCCAGTTGGGTGCCGAATTCGTGGTGGCGGTGGATATCTCCAGCAAGGCCAGCGGCAAGAATCCGGGTGACCTGCTGGGCACGGTGAACCAGTCGATTTCGATCATGGGCCAGCGCCTGGGCGAGGCCGAACTCAAACGTGCCGACGTGGTCATTCGCCCGAAGGTCAACGAGATCGGCTCGGCCGATTTCAACCAACGTGCTGCGGCGATCCTCGAAGGCGAGCGCGCCGCAATGGCGGTGATGCCGCAGATTCGCGCCAAGATTGCGCAACTGCAGGCCGCGCGCAGCAGCGCAGTCCGGACCGCCGCCGACCAGGCCAAAGCGGCCAAGCAACAGGCGTACGAGGGCTGCCTGGAACAACGCTCGCGTTGGGAAAAACTGCGTGGCAAGGACCAGGCCTGCGTGGCACCGTGATGCGGCTGCGGTGCGAGGCGATCCGCAGTTGATGCCGGTGCCGCGCGAGCTCATGCGGAACTGAGCGGGCGTGGGCGCCTGGTTCGAGACGCGCGCATTTAGACCAGATGCGTGGGGCGACTGCGTTATTGATGCCTTGTGCTGATGTCCTGAGGGTGGCCGGACAAGGTCGCGGCCTGAGCCGCTTCGACGACGGCGTGGCGGTTCTTTCGGGTGCGCTGAGACGTGTCGGATGGGCGCGCGGCCGGGGCCGCTCCGACCGGGGCGGGGGTCTTTGGGTGTATCGGCGACGTCGGCACGGCCGGCACCGCGCTTGTAGGAGCGGCCCTGGCCGCGAGGCCTTATCGGTAGCAACGCCTGGACTTGATGGGCAATGTCTCAAGCCCAGACGTCATCGGCAATGTCTCAATACCGCCAACGCAGCGACACGCTGACAAAGCGCGGTTCGCCGTAGTTCTGATAATCCAGATTCGCCCAATAGGTCTTGTCGAACGCATTGCGCACCGCCAGCGTGGCGGTCCATTGGTCGCTGATGCGGTAGTTGGCGTTGAAATGCACCAGCGCGTACGGGTTCTGCACCACGGTGACGGGGGTGGTGGCGCCAGTGCCGTCGCCGGTGGGGCGTGCGATATTGAAGCCGCGCACCGCGCTCTGCCAGCTCACGCCGCCGCCGATGCTCAAGCGGTCCCACGTCCCCGGCAGGCGCCACTGGGTGGAGAGCTGCAGATAATCTTCGGGCAGGTTGGCGTAGATCGCATCGGTCGGCGCGCGCGTCACCTTGACGTGGGTATAGCCAGCGTTGATGGTCCAACCGGGTAGCACTTCGCCATTGAAGTCCACTTCCCATCCGCGGCTCTTGGTGCCGTCCACGCCGATGTACGCAGAGCTGCCATCCGGCAGCGAGGCTTCCGGCTGGGTCATGTCGCGCACCGCGTAGTTGTCCTGCTTGGCCTCGAAGACGGCAGCAGTGGCCATCGCATGACCATCGAACAACTGCGCCTTGATCCCGGCCTCCAGGTTGGAGCCTTCCACCGGTGCGAGCAGGTTGTTGTCCTTGTCGCGGTAGTTCTGCGGATTGAAGATTTCGGTGTAGCTGGCGTACACCGACACATCCGGCACGATGTCGTAGACCAGACCCACGTACGGGGTGACTTCGTCGCTGACGTCATAACGGCCGCTGGTGCCGGTGTAGCTGCCGCTGGCATTGAACGCCTGGGTGCGGGTCTCCCACGAACTCAATCGCGCGCCGGCAATCAACGACAGCGGGTCGGCCAGCCGCAAGCGCGTGGAGGCATACACGCCGCGCTGGGTGGTGCGTGCCTGGCGACGCGCACCGGTGCGCGTATAGGTCACTTCCGAAGCGTCGCCATTCCAATGGCGGATGTTGGGAATGAAATAGCAACGTTCGCTGCCGCAGGTGGCCCAGTCGTCGGGATAGGTCTGCGCCAGGGTATAGGTGGTCGATTGCAGGTCCTGCCAGCTGCCGCCGATCACCACATCGTGCTGGCGGCCGAACAGGGCGAATCCGCCGGACAGATACACGTCCACGCTATCGCGCGTGTCCTGCGTTTCGCCAGCGTTGGCGCGCAGAAACACGCCGCTGCCATCGGCGGCCGGGTAACCGGTGCCGTAGACGCGCAGGCTCTGCACGGCGCCCTTGGTGTGGGCGGCGTTGACGCGCAGCAACCAGTCCTGCCCGAAGCGTTGTTCCAGGTTGGCAAACGCGGTGCTGGTTTCGCGCTGCCAGCGGGTCCATTCCGGCGCCATGTTGGTCGAGCGCGACAGGTTGGCGAAGGAGCCGTCGGCCGCGAAGAACGGCACCGTGCCCCAGGTCGAGCCGACGGGGGTGTTGTCCTGGCGCTGATAGCCGACGGTGAGCGTGGTGCTGTCGGTCAGATCGCCTTCCAGCACTGCCATGCCCGACATCTTGTTGTCGTGGTACCGGTCGTAGTAGTAATCGCGGTCTTGCCAGGCCGCGACCACTCGGCTGCGCCAGCGCCCGTCTTCGGTCAGCGGCGCATTGACGTCGGCCTGCATGCGGCGGAAATCCCAGGTGCCGGCACTGACTGCAAACGAGGCATCGAAGTCCTTGCCCGGGCGCTTGCGCAGCAGGTTGACCGTGGCCGAGGGAATGCCGGCGCCGGTGAGCAGGCCGTTGGCGCCGCGGATCACCTCGATGCGGTCGTAGAAGACCGTGTCGTATTCCTGGTTGGTCGCACCGCTGTAGGTGGGCAGGCCATCGACCTGGAAGTCGGTGATCTGGAAACCGCGCGCGAAATACAGCGGGCGCTGGGTGTCGTAGAACGACACGTTGACGCCGGTGACGTTGCGCATCACATCGTCGATGCTGAACAGCGATTGCTCTTCCAGCCGCTGCAGCCCGATCACGCTCACCGATTGCGGCGTTTCCTGCAAGGTCAGCGGCAGGCGTGTGGTGGTGGCCGGCTGCGCGCGGCTCACCGTGCCGTTGACGCTGACCTGGTCGAGCGTCGTGGCGTTGGTCGCGTCGGCGGATTCGGCGGCATGGGCGGCGGGAGCCAAGGTCGACAGCGCGCACAGCAGCGCGGCAGGCAACAAGCCAAGGGGAGCGATGGCAGCAGACATGGGGCGTTCTCGTCGATCGCTGCGGACGCAGCGCGTCACGCAACAGGGAAAGGCACAGGCACACGCAGGCGTCCACTCGAACCGGCTGGCTGACCCTGCGTGGGCTGGCGATGCGACACGAACGACATGGCCGGACGCGGCCAGGATGTGAGGTAAATGTAAATCGTTATCGTTTATGTGGCAAGCAGCACGTTTCTTGCGTCCGCCTGGAAACCGGCGCAACGCCGGTGCGTCTTGCCGGCTGCGGCATGCGGGCGGTGCCCTGCCCTACTGGCACGCGGCTGGTTTGCACCTCAGGCCAGATGCGACAGCGGCAGACCTTCCGGCGCCTTCACCGTGCGCAGCACGAAGCTGGAATTCACATCCGACACGCCGGTGGCATTGAGCAGGCGATCGAGCAGAAACCGCGAGAAGTGTTCCAGGTCGCGGACCTGTACCTGCAGCAGGTAATCCATGTCGCCGGTCAGCGCCCAGCACGCCACCACCTCGTCCCAGCCGCGCACGCCCTCGGCGAAATGTTCGATGTCGGCCTGCCCGTGCTGCTCCAGCTGCACGCGCACAAACGCCTGCAAGCCCAGTCCCAGCGCGCGCGCGTCCAGGCGCGCGCCATAGCCGGCGATGATGCCGGCCGCCTCCAGCCGCTGGGTGCGGCGCAGGCACGCCGACGCCGACAGATTGACCTGCACGGCCAGCTCCGCATTACTGCTGCGCCCCTGCGTCTGCAGCAGGGCGAGCAGACGCAAATCGGTGCGGTCCAGGGCGATGGGTTGATCCATATGTTGCGCAGCAGCAGACGATGACGCACGAATCTTGCGCCAATCCGCTTGCACCGCGCAAGATTCGCAATCCCGTTGCGCGCACATCCGGCTAAGGTGACGGCTGATCACCGGGAAGAGCCGCTGCATGAATACCGCCCCGCAACGCGTCGAAAACCAGCTCACCGACAAAGGCTATGTGCCGGTCTACACCACCGCGGTGGTGGAGCAGCCGTGGGACAGCTACAGCGCCGACGATCACGCCACCTGGGGCACCTTGTATCGGCGCCAGCGCGAGCTGCTGGTGGGCCGCGCCTGCGACGAGTTCCTGCAGGCGCAGGACGCGATGGGCATGGGCGAAACGCACATCCCGCGCTTCGATGCGCTCAATCGCGTGCTGCAGGCGGCCACCGGCTGGACCCTGGTCGGCGTGCAGGGCCTGCTGCCGGAACTGGACTTTTTCGAACATCTGGCCAACAAACGCTTTCCGGTGACGTGGTGGATCCGCCGGCCCGATCAGATCGATTACATCGCCGAACCCGATCTGTTCCATGACCTGTTCGGCCACGTGCCGTTGTTGATGAACCCGCTGTTTGCCGACTTCATGCAGGCCTATGGCCGCGGCGGGGTCAAGGCGCACGGCATCGGCCCGGACGCGCTGCAGAACCTCACCCGGCTGTACTGGTACACGGTGGAATTCGGTCTGATCGACACGCCACAGGGCCTGCGCATCTACGGTGCCGGCATCGTGTCGTCCAAGGGCGAATCGCTGTATTCGCTGGAATCGCCGGCACCCAACCGCATCGGGTTCGACCTGCAACGCATCATGCGCACGCGCTACCGCATCGACAGCTTCCAGAAGACCTATTTCGTCATCGACAGCTTTGCGCAGCTGATGGAGGCCACCGCGCCGGACTTCACCCCGATCTATGCCGAGCTTGCGCAGCAACCGCAGGTGCCGGCGGGTGACGTGCTGCCGGGCGATCGGGTGATCCAACGCGGCAGCGGTGAGGGTTGGAGCCGCGACGGCGACGTGTGAGGTCGCTGCCGAGGTCACGCCGACCAACCGCTGCGCGGCGGTGCGGCGCGGTCACGATGCCGCGATGTGACCTGCATCGACTCGACACCACCGCCGACGCGCACTAAGGTCAAACCTCCCTACATCGCCTTCGCTCAATGGACCTGACGCATCTGCGCATCCGGCGCTTGGAGCTGGACGACACCCGCCTGCTGTTCACCCTGGCCAACGGCATCCGCATCGACGAGCCCATCCAGGCGCATCGGCTCCTGCTCAAGGCATCGCCGCCGCAACGCACGCAATGGCAGATCACCGAGGACGGCTTCGGGGTGAACTGGCCCGCGGTGGCGCCTCCCACCGCGGAGGGCCTGCTCAACATGCCCGAGTTGCTGTGGCGCCGCCGCGCTGCCCGCGCCCAGGCCAAGCTCACCCAGTTGCGCGGGCGCATGGATGCGCTGTCGCCGGGCGAACGCGAACTGATCGCGCTGGCGCGGCTGGATGCGGACATGAACGAGAGCGGCTACGCCCGCTATTTCGACCGCTGGGATGCGGCGACCCGCAGCGATGCTTTGCGGGGTCTGGCCGCCATGGGCGCGGCGCAAGCGCGTCAAGCCATCGAGGGCCTGGGCGCGGTGTTCGAGCGCCTGGAAGAAGATCCGAATCTGCTCAGCATCGAAGACATTCTCGATGCCATGAGCGACACCGACCGCCAACGCGTGGATGGGTGGGAAGAGGTCTACTACCGCCGCTCGGCCGAACTGGCGCGCCTGGGGCTGACGCACTACGGGGTGGATAAGGCCTGACGGTGCTGGAAGGCTTGCATCGCTGGATGTCGGCCGCGACCACCCCTGACATGGTTTGTGCGCCGGCGTGATCGGCTGTCTGCCGTCGCTGGCTCCTGCCGCTGATCCACTGCAGCCATCTGCACGTGGAAGCAAGCGACTCGCACGCTGGCCGTGCCTGATGACAACTCAGCCCATTTGAAAAACGCGGCGCTTCGTTGCAGCTGCGCTGTCTGGGGCGCGAGGGCTACTTGGATGCGGTGTACGCCAGCAACAGCACCAGCGGTTCTTCGCCGGTTTGCTGCAAGGCGTGCGTGCTGCCCGGTCGCGTCAACAACGCATCGCCAGCGGCGACATCGTATTGCTTTCCGTCCAGCGCATATAAACCGCGCCCACTGACGATGTAATAAATCTCGTCCTTGTCGTGCAGATGCAGGCCGATGCCGGCGCCCTTGTGCAGCACGCGTTTGCGCAGCACGAATTTCAGCGCCGGTGCATCTGCGAAGAACGGATACGCCGTGGTCGGGCCGGCGCCGCCATGCGGGCCGGGCTGTTCGCGGGCGAGATCGCGCTCGTGCACCACCAGCGAGGGATGCGCCTGCGCGGCGCGTTGCGCGCTGGTGTCGGGCGCAGCACCGCAATCGGCGTCGCGCTGCAGCTGCGCCTTGAGCGCCGGCTGCAGCTGCAACCAACCGTGCACCACCAGGCAGGCGATGGCGGTCGCGCCGGCGCGGCTGAAGTGGGTACCGTCGGCCTTGCCCTGTTCGGGCACGAACAGGAAATACGGTTTGGCCGCCTGCTCGCCGAGTGCGCGAATCCAGTCGCTGGAACTGGCGTTGAGATCGATCAAGCCAACGTGTTCCTGCGCGGCGAGTTGCTGCATCGCCAAGGTGTAGCGACCGTGGGTGTCGAGCAACGCGCCGAAGTCGTACAACAGCCGGGCGGCCGGCGTAATCAGGATGGGCGTCGCGCCTTTGTCGCGCGCAGTGGCGACATAGCGGCGCAGGAACTGCACGTAGTCGGTCGTGGGGTCGGTATAGCGCGTGGGGTCTTCGCGTTTGGCGTCGTTGTGGCCGAACTGGATCAGCAAGACATCGCCGCGTTGCAATTCTTTTGCGATGGCATCCAGCCGCCCTTCGGCGATGAAACTGCGCGTGCTGCGGCCGCCCTTGGCGTGATTGCGCACCTGCCATTGCGCCGGGTCGAACCAGTCCTGCAGCAGTTGGCCCCAACCGGCTTGCGGCGCGCGCTCGGCGCCGTATTCGGCAGCAGTGGAATCGCCCGCGATGAAGATGCGCTGAGGTTCGGCGCGGGCGCTATTTGCGCAGAGCAGCAGCAATGCGAACAACAGCAGACGCATGATGGGCTCCAGGAACAATGCTAAGGACGCGACGCTGTTTCCTTCTCCCATCGGGAGAAGGTGCCCGAAGGGCGGATGAGGGTGCGGCGGCAAGGAAATGTTGGACGGCCGTCCTGTCTTCTCAAGCCTTTCAAGCCTCCCCGTTCAGGCCAGCTGTCTTCGCCTTACCCTCACCCCAACCCCCCTCCCGGCGGGAGAGGGGCTAAAACGCACTGACTAATTACGCAGCTGCAGCAGCAGCTTCGGTCTTGCCCAGCAGGCCGGCAACGAAGTTGCGGATTTCAGCATCCTGGGCGTTGTCGAAGAAGCACTGCTGGAAGCGCTCGCCGCCGATGGCCTGCTTGATCAGTTCCGGGTCGATGGCGCGCAGGCCGTCCAGGTACGACTTGGCGGTGGCCTGCTTGAGCTGGGTCAGGATGCCGGCGTTGGCCTGCTGCGATTCGCGACGCTCGGCCGGATAACCCATGCCACGCTCGCCGCTGAAGGCCTTTTCGAAGATGTAGCGCACGTTGATTTCCGCACCCCAGCCGTAGCCCTTGGCAAACGCCAGCGACAGCGCGTTGCCGTTGTTGACCTGGGCAAACAGGTAGGCGTCGGTCGGCTCGATGCAGTAGCCGCAAAACACGCCCGGATGGGCGTTGAGCGACATCATCGCGCCCTGGCCGGTGCCGCAACCGGCAACCACGAAGTCCACCGCCTTGGAGTTCAGCAGCAGGCTGGCGACGATGCCCAGGTGGATGTAGGTCAGGCGGTGGTCGTTGTCGCCGTCCATGCCGACGTTGAACACGCTGTGGCCCTGCTCGCTGGCGACCTCGTTGAGCTGCTGCAGGATCACCGGGTTCTTGGCGGCCTGGCTAAACTCATTCATGAGTGCGATTTTCATGGGGATGCTCCGATTGGTTTGGGGAAGTTGTGTCGACTGTGGAGTCGGTTGGTGTGCGCGCCTGGGTGCGGTCTTGATTCGCTTTTCAGGTGCGTTGTCGGTGAGCGATCAGGTTCTGAAGAACGTGTCGGAGCTGCGGGACGCGTCTGGTCATGTGCATGCACCCCGACCCTCATCCGCCCTTCGGGCACCTTCTCCCAATGGGAGAAGGAGAGCCGTACAGAGGCGAGCGCTTAGCGCGCCAGCCAACCACCGTCGACCGGAATGATGGCGCCGTTGACGTAGTCCGACGCGCTGCTGGCCAGGAACACCGCGGTGCCGCCCAGGTCGGCCGGCACGCCCCAGCGCGCGGCCGGAATGCGGTCCAGGATGGCCTTGTTGCGGTCTTCGTCGGCACGCAGCTGCGCGGTGTTGTCGGTGGCCATATAGCCCGGTGCGATGGCATTGGTGGTCACGCCCTTGCTGGCCCATTCGTTGGCAAGCAGGCGGGTGATGCCGGCGATGCCGGACTTGCTGGCAGTGTAGGACGGCACGCGGATACCGCCCTGGAACGACAGCATCGAGGCGATGTTGATGATCTTGCCGCGGCCTTGCGCGATGAAGTGACGGCCTGCGGCCTGCGCCATGAAGAAGGCCGATTTCAGGTTGACGTTGAGCACGTCGTCCCAGTCCTGCTCGCTGAAATCCACCGCATCGGTGCGACGGATCAGGCCGGCGTTGTTGACCAGAATATCCAGCCCGCCGAGGCCGGCGATGGTCTCCTCGATGATGCGCTGCACCGGCTCGATGCTGATCAGGTTGGCTTCGATGGCGATGAAGCGGCGGCCCAACGCCTTGACCTTGGCTTCGGTCTCGGTGGGCGCCTGGATGCCGGCGGCAGCGATGTCGGCACCTGCCTCGGCCAAGGCCAATGCGATGCCCTGGCCCAGGCCGGTATTGGCACCGGTGACCAGTGCGACCTTGCCTTCGAGACTGAACGGATTGCTCATTACCTTATCGCTCCTGCTGGATGTGCCGTGGTGTGATGAGTAAGCCGCGTAGCGCGCGGCCGGGTTGTACGAACTGCTGCAACGCCGGCGCCCAACTGGGTCGCGCCAGCGTTGTTGGCGCCGGCCTCGCACCAGGCGGCGTCATGTCTGGCCTGGTGGGTGCCGGCACGTCGATGCAGGCCTTACTTGAGCTGGCAGATGTCCAGCACGTGCATGTCGGTGTAATCCAGGTTTTCGCCGCCCATTGCCCAGATGAAGGCGTAATTGCTGGTGCCGGCGCCCATGTGGATGGACCACGGCGGCGACACCACCGCTTCGTTGTTCTGGATCACGATGTGGCGCTGCGCATCGGGTTCGCCCATGAAGTGGTAGACGCGGTCGTTGGCGCCCAGGTCGAAATAGAAATACACCTCGCTGCGGCGGTCGTGCAGATGCGGCGGCATGGTGTTCCAGACGCTGCCGGGCTTGAGCACGGTCAGGCCGAGCAACAGCTGCGAGGACTGGCAGGTGGCCGGCACGATGTACTGGTAGATGGTGCGCTCGTTGCTGGTTTCCAGCGCACCGCGCTCCAGTGCCACAGCATCCTTGATCGAGAGCTGCTTGGTCTCAAAGCGCGCATGCGCCGGCGTGGAGGCGAGATAGAACTTGGCCGGGTTGGCCGCGTCTGCGGAGGCAAAACTGACATCGGTGCTGCCCATCGCCACGTACAGGCCGTCCTTGGGCCCCAGCGTGTAGGCGGTGCCGTCCACGGTCACCGTGCCGGTGCCTGCGCCGACATTGAGAACGCCCAGCTCGCGACGCTCCAGGAACGGATGCCCCGCGGCCGAGGCGGGCTCGGTCTGCCTGGGCAGTTCCAGCGTCTTGCCCAGCGGCGCGGCGCCACCGAGCACGAAGCGCTCGTAGTGGGTGTACTTGAGCGTCACCGCGTCGTCCACGAACAGCCCATCAAGCAGATACAGCTCGCGCAGCGCGTCGTTGCTGGCGCCCTTGATGGCGTCGGGATGGGTGGCGTAGTGCGTTTTGCAGTACAGGGACATGGCACTTCTCCAAGGCAAGCAAGGGGGAACGTGGGCTTGCACGGGGCTAGTCTACCGACTCTGGTTAACCGGTGTCATTGCGCAGTGCACGAAAGACGGTGTCGGTGGACGCACGGACTACCAACTCCCTTCTCCCATCGTGAGAAGGTGCCCCGCAGGGGCGGATGAGGGTACGAGGCTGCGCGCTGTGTTGAAGAGCACAGCTTGCTTTGTGGGTGGTGGCCTATTGCCTCCCGGCGCAAGCCTGAGCTTTCTAAATTGGCTGCCTGCCGCCTTACCCTCACCCCAACCCCCGCTCCGCGCCCCGGCCCGCGCCAGCGGCGCGGGCGCTCCAAGGCACGCGCGGCGATGCCGCGCAAGCTGTGCCTTCTCGCCCCGGCGGGAGAGGGGCTTTGTTCCTCTTCCGCCAGGACCAAGTAGCTCAATCTTCCGGCGGCTGGCAGGAGTCGCGCACGATCAGGTGCGGCCGCACGCTGGCGGTGGGCAGCTGCGGCGCGTTGTCGGGCTGGATCAGCATCGCCGCGGCGGTGCGGCCGGTGTCGCGGGTGTGGCGGCGCACCGAGGTCAACGGCGGCCACAGCCGCGAGGCCAGCGAGCTGTCGTCGTAGCCGATCACCGAGAGCTGGCGCGGGATACTGATGCCGGCGCGCAGGGCGACCTTGTAGATACCGGCGGCCATTTCGTCGTTACCGGTGAAGATGGCGGTGGGGCGCTTCTTGCCCAGCAGCAGCTTTTCGGCCGCCGCCACGCCCGATTCGAAGGTGTAACCGGCTTCGACGATGCGCTCGGGCGGCAGTTCGATGCCGCGCCGGGTCAGCGCGTCGGCAAAGCCGGAGGTGCGCTCGATCGAGGAGCGGTAGGCGCTGGGGCCGGTGACCAGGGCGATGTCGCGGTGGCCCAGCGAAAGCAGGTAATCGGCCGCCTCCGCTGCCCCGTCGCGGTCGTGGGTGATCACCGTCTGCGAGGTGGTGTCCAGCGCGATCGAGGCGATGCGGGTGTAGCGGCAACCGATCTCGGCCAGCATGTCGGCCAGCGCCTGGTCTTCGGAGGCGCGTGGCACCAGGATCACGCCGTGCAGCTTCTGCGCCTGCGCAAAGCGGCGCACGCCTTCGATATAGCCGGGACTGCGGCTGTCGCAGGGGTGCACCACCAGTTCGAAGCTGGAACCGCGCAGCGCGTCCAGCGCGCCGTACTGCATGTCCACGATGTATTGCGCGGTGGGGTTGTCGTAGACCATGCCGATCAGGAACGAACGGCGGAACGCCAGCCCGCGCGCGAGCGGATCCGGCGCATAGCCGACCTCGCGCATCAGCGCCTCGACCTTCTCGCGCGTGTCCTGCCGCACCAGCGGCGAATTGTTGATGATCCGCGAGACGGTCTTCTTGGACACGCCCGACATCCGCGCGATGTCGTTGATCGTTGCGACCCGACCCTTCGGCAGGCCAGGCATTCCCTCTTCAGGCATCTTGCGGGCGGGCATAGCGGTCAACCAGTAAAGTTGATTGGATTCTACCGGCCCGACGGCCGGCAGACCTGAGCGAAGCCTGCCGCTGCACCGGGTCCGCCGTGACGGGCCCGCCACAGCAGGCAGCGCCACGACATGCCCGCCGATGCAGAACGGTCAGTCCAGGGCGCGGTAGCGGAAATTGCGGAATTCCACCTGGCCGGGGCCTGCGGCATACAGCGCCGGCTTCAGGGCCAGGAACTTGCCGGCCACGTTGTGGTGGTAACCGGACACTTCCATCTGCACCGGGTACTTGGTCCAGGCCTTGCCATCGGTGCTGCTGTGAATGGTGACGATGTGGCGGTTGTTGGTGACGCGCAGCCATAGCGTGCCGCCGTTGGTGCTGGGCGCCAGCGTGGCCGGGCGTTCCTCGCCGTAGCGATGCATGACGAACTGTTGCCCATTGCTGCCGACGCCGGCATAGAGCTTGTCGCTGTAGAACAGCAACGCCCCGCCCTGTCCGCCCGGTGACACGGTCATCTGCACTTCGAACTGGTAGGCCGGGTCGGTGGCGATCACCGTCAGCGGCGAAGCGTCGCGCGGCGCGCTGCCCTTGCCCTGCAGCCGCAACACGCCATTGCCCACCTGCAGGCGCTTGGCCTCGTCGGCAGCCGGATTGAAGAACGCCCACTGCGGGCCGAGCGTGCTGGCGCGGAAATCGTCCGACAACGCCAACCCGTGCGGCAGGGCCTGCCCACTGGGCTTTTTCAGCGGCGTGCCCAGGTCCCCACCCTTGGCGACGAACCAGCCATCGGGCGTCCATTCGATCGGGTCCAGCAGCGCCTGCCGGCCTAGCGTCCAGTAGCCGTTTTCGTAGCCGTGGTAGAGCATCCACCAGCGCTTGTCGGTGCCCTCCACCAGGGTGGCGTGGCCGCGCGACCACCACGGCTCCTGCGCGCTCCTGGTGCGGGTGATCGGGTTGTTGGGCGCGTTCTGCCAGGGGCCGTGGATCGAGCGCGAACGCGCAGTGATCACCATGTGCCCGGTCGGCGGGCCGGCGGTTCCGCCCACGGCGGTGGTCATGTAGTACCAGCCGTTGTGGCGGGTGATCTTGGGGCCTTCCTGGGCGTAGCCTTCCACGTCCCAGCTTTCCGGATATTTCCAGCCGTCGTAGACGTGCTTGGGGGTGCCGACCACCTTCAGGCCGTCATCGGACAGCTGCACGTAATCGCCGCCGCTCAGGAACAGGTAACGCTTGCCGTCCTCGCCCACTGCATGGCCGGGGTCGATGTATTTGCCCAGGCCGATGTCGATCGGCGCGCTCCACGGGCCTTTGATGTCGTCGGCCCAGACCACAAAATTGCTGCGCTCGCCCTGGTCGCCGCGCCGCGCCGGGAAGTAGATGTAGTAGCGCTTGCCGTGCTTGATCAGGTCCGGTGCCCAGATCGCGCCCACGTTCTGGGTGATGGCGTGGCCCAGCGGCTGCCAGTTGACCAGATCGCGCGAGTGCCAGATCGGCAGGCCCGGGTAGGCATCGAACGAAGACAGCGTGAGGTAGTAATCATCGCCATCCTTGAGCACCGACGGGTCGGGATGGTCGCCGGCCAGCACCGGATTGAGAAAGCTGCCATCGCCCTGGTCGGCGATGCGCTGGTGCTCGATACCGCGCTTCCAGTCCGCCGCAGCGCTCAGGCCGGCGCACAGCAGCAAGCCGCCGGCCATCAGCCAACGCCATCGGGATGAAATGGGACGCACACGCATGCTCTCTCCTAGTCCCGGATGCCGGGCTTTACCACGATGGCGCGCAATGCCACCGGTTAACCAGATGCGACAGAGCCTCCCGCCGGCAGCGACGCCTGACGCGCCTGCGTGTGGATGGCAGGCGCTCGTTACCACGCGAACAAGCCGTACCGACCGCCCGTTTGCCGTTACGCAATCACGCAATCGCCCCAGCTCAGGCGCGCAGGGCGCGCGGCAGCCACAGCGACAACTCAGGGAAAAAGGCAACGATCAACAGCACGCACAACGCCGCCAGCCAGAACGGCCAGATGGTGCGCATGCTTTGCGCGATGGTGATCTGCCCGATGGAAGTACCGATGAACAACACCGAGCCGATCGGCGGCGTGATCAGGCCGATACCGCCGGCCAGCACCATCACCAGGCCGAAGTGGATCGGGTCGATGCCGTAGGCCTTCACCACCGGCAGGAAGATCGGCGTGCAGATCAGGATCTTCGGCGCCAGGTCCATGAACATGCCCAGCAACAGCAGCATCACCACGATCATCAACAGCACCATGTTCTTGCTGTCGGCAATGGCCTGCAGGAACTTCACCGCTGCCGCAGGCACCTGCAAATAGGCCAGCAACCAGCCGAACACCGCAGCGGTGGCGATCACGAACAGGATCACGCCGGTGGTGCGCGCCGCATGCGTCACCGCCGCGAAGAACTCGGCCCAACGCAATTGGCGATACAGCAATGCGGTGACGATCAATGCGTACACCACGGCAATGGCGGCGCTTTCCACCGCGGTGAAGATGCCGGCGCGAATCCCGATGAAGATCAATCCGACCAACCCCAGGCCGGGCAGCGCACCGATCAGGCGCAGGGCCACCGCACGCCAACCGGGAAAGGCTTCGGTGCCGTAGCCGCGATGACGCGCCACTGCATAGCCGGTCACCATCATCGCGGCGGTCATCAACAACGCCGGAAAGATGCCGGCCGCGAACAGATCGGCAATCGACAAGCCGCCGCCGGCTGCGGCCGAGAACAGGATCAGGTTATGCGAAGGCGGCACCAGCAAGGCCACCAGCGCAGCGGTCATGCTCACGTTCACCGCGTAATCGCGGTCGTAACCGCGTTTGATCATCTGCGGAATCATGGTGCCGCCCACCGCCGAGACATCGGCAATCGCCGAGCCGGAGACGCCGCCGAAGAACAGCGACGACAGCACGCTGACCTGGCCCAGACCGCCGCGCACACGCCCGACCAACGACGAGGCCAAGGCGATCAGGCGTTCGGAAATGCCACCGCGCAACATCAACTCGCCAGCGAAGATAAACAGCGGGATCGCAATCAACGACGCCGAGCCGCTACCGGCAGAAATCTGCTGCACCAGCACTACCGTGGGCAGGTCCAGATACAGCAGCGTGGCCAGTGCCGCCGCGCCCAGGGCGTAGGCCACCGGCACGCCGATCAACAGCAGCACCACGAAGGTGCCCAACAACATGGCGATGCCCATCAGCGCACTCCTCCAGCATGGACCGGGCGCAGCACACGCCACAACTTGAACACGGCAAACAGCACCATCAGCGCACCGCCGATCGACAGCGGCAGGTAGTTGATGCTCTGCGGCATCTGCGCACCGGCCATCTTGATATCCAGCCCGTCCAACAGCAGCGCCGCGCTCCACCACGCCAGCACCGCGCCAATGGACATGATCATCAGCGGGCGGATCACTTCGAACATCTTGCGCACCAGCGGCGGCACGTGTTCGCCCAGCAGGTAGAAGCCGAAGTGGCGGTTGGTATGCACGCCGGCCGCCGCGCCCAGGCTCAGGGCGGTGCTCAGCAGCAACAGGGTTACCGGCTCGGTCCAGCTGGGCGAGTCGTTGAGCACGTAGCGGGTAAACACCTGCCAGCCCTGCACGACCACCAGGCCCAGCAGCGCCAAGGAGGCCACGCCCACGGCGATATCGGAAACGCGGTCCAGCGCGCGCTGCAACGGCGCGACCGGGACGGCAACAGTCTCGGGTTCGGTCATCGGGTCACCTCTATGCGAAATCGCGGATGCGGCGGTACAGCGCTTCGATCTCCGGCTGCTTGCGGTATTCGGCCAGCAGCGGGGCAGCGGCGGCGCGGAACGCCGGCATGTCGACCTGGTTGAGCTTCACGCCGTAGTCGATGACCTGCTTGCGCGCCACCGTCTCGGAGGCATCCCACAAGTTGCGCATCACCGGCACCGAGGCACGCGCCAGTTCCACCACCAGGCCGCGGTCGGCCGCGCTCAGCGATTGGAAACTCTGGCGCGACATCACCAGGATGTCCGGCGCGTAGGAGTGTTCGCTCTGCGACCAGTAATGCGCGGCTTCGAAATGCCGGCTGGACTGGAAGCTGCGCATGTTGTTTTCCGCACCGTCGATCATGTGCGTTTCCATCGCCGAGAACGTCTCGCCCAGCGACATCGGCGTGGGGTTGGCGCCCAGCATGCGCATCAGCTTGAGGAAGATGTCCGACGACGCCACCCGCAATTTCAGGCCCTTGAGATCTTCCGGGCGATGCAGCGGATGCTTGGTGTTGTAGAAGCAGCGCGCGCCCGAATCGTAGATGGCAAGACCGACCAGATCGCGCTGCTCGAAGCTGCGCAGCACGCTGTCGCCGACATGCCCGTCGATGGCCCGGCGCAGATGCGGTACCGAATCGAACACATACGGCAGGCATAGCGCCTGCGTGAGCGGGAAGGTGTTGTTCAACGCGCCCGAATACACACGGGTGATGTCGATGGCGCCAAAGCGCGCCATGTCGATCGCCTCCGACTCGCGGCCCAGTTGGCCGGAGTGGTACTGGCGCAGCTTGAGCCGGCCATGGGTGCGTTCTTCCAGCTGCTTGCCGAACCAGCGCACCGCTTCCACGGTGGGGTAATCGCCGACGTGCACATCGGTGGCGGTGAGCAACTGCCCGCCGGGAATCGGCGTGGTGGCGCCGGCACCCAACCAGGGGGCGGCAGCCGCGGCGCCGAGCCCGGCACCAAGAAAATGTCTGCGTGTGATCATTGGCGCCCTCCCAAGCGTCTGGTCACGGGGCCGCCGTCAACTGGCGGACACAGCCGTACAGGAAATATCGCCGATGCCGGCGAAGCGAATCAGGGCACGCTGCCCCACTTCGATGTCGTGGATACCGGTGGCATTGCCGGTGGCAATCAGATCACCGCGCTTGAGCGGACGCCCGCGCTGTGCCGAACGGCTGAGCGCGAATGCGTAGGCCGCGCGCAGGCCGCCGGGCAAGGTGGTGGCGCCGCCGGTGCCGACCACCTGGTCGTCGATCAGCGTCTGCGCAGTGAGCGCAGCCTCGTCGCGCGCCAGCCAATCGGTCACTTCCGGGCCCAGAATCAGGCCGTTGTTGTTGCCGAAGTCCGAAATCACCACCCGCGGGCCCAACTGGTTGATGGTGGCCAGCGGGCTGCTGGCGATTTCCACCCCGATGAACAAGGTGGCCGGCACCTGCGCGGCCTGCTCCGGGGTAAAGTGGGTCTGCTCGGCCGGGGCATCGGCGCCGAGCACGAGCACATATTCGGCTTCCACCGCGCCGAAGCCGCCGACAAAGATCGGGAACTCGGTTGTTCCACCGGTAGCATTCCAGACCTTCTGCGAGAAGATCGGGCCAAGCAGGCGCTCGTCGCCGGATGCATCGCGGCGCTCGGCGGCGATATACCCCACCTTCCAGCCCACGACATGGTCGTGCCATTGGCTGATGGCGATGTCCTGCACCTGGTAGGCGGTGACCAGATCGTCGGGGATTTGCCCGGGAAAGTCAGGCAGCGATGCCCCTGCACGGCGTGCTTCCACAAAGCGCTGGGCGATGGCGGACAGCGTGGATGTGGACGGTGGCGGAGTGGCGGCGTCGTTGCTCAAGGGTGTCTCCCCGATAGGTGTCTTGTTGCACTGCCAATCGACAGCGGCACGGTGTGCTGTATATGGTAAACCGGTGTCATTGGCAATGTGCACTGCGGCATTGTGGTCGCGGTGACGAAGTGGCCCTGGGAGGGGTGAATGGAACAGACACGCCAAACGCGGGCTTTGACCGCGCTTTCGCGCGCCACGCGGCATGGCCTGGCGCTCGTTGTGCTGGGCGTGCTGCTGGCGCGCCCCGCGCCGGCGGCCGAGCGACCGAGCGCCGACACTGCCGCCGAACAGGCCAGCCGGATCGCGCTGTGGCCAACGCCGCTGGCACCGGGGGATACGGCGCTGCCGCAACCGCAGCGCATCGTCGAGCGCAGCAGCGACCCGGCGCAGCCGGATCGCTACATCCAGCAGGTCAGTAGGCCGTACCTGGTGGTCTACCGGCCCAAACAGCCCAATGGCACCGCCCTGCTGGTTGCGCCTGGCGGCGGCTATCAACGCATCGTGCTGGACAACGAGGGCAGCGCGCTGGTGCCCGGTTTCGTCGACACCGCCGGCATCACCCTGTTCGTGCTGCGCTACCGGCTGCCGGGCGAAGGCCACCCGAACGGCGCCGACGTGCCGCTGGCCGATGCGCAACGTGCCTT
This sequence comes from Xanthomonas sp. A1809, assembly GCF_017746015.1. Classification (NCBI taxonomy): domain Bacteria; kingdom Pseudomonadati; phylum Pseudomonadota; class Gammaproteobacteria; order Lysobacterales; family Lysobacteraceae; genus Xanthomonas; species Xanthomonas sp. A1809. Next base: position 483,996 of record NZ_JAGHWZ010000004.1, read on the forward strand.
GCGGCTGATCCGCGCCAATGCGGCGCGCTATGGCATCGAGGCGCAACGCGTGGGCGTGATGGGCTTTTCGGCCGGCGGCCATGTCGCCGCCAGCCTGGGCACGCGTTACGCCGCGCGGGTGTATCCGCCCATCGACGCGGCCGATGCACTGAGCGCACGACCGGACTTCCAGTTGCTGATCTACCCGGTGATCGACATGGATAGCGCCAACGCGCACAAAGGCTCACGCGAACGCCTGATCGGCAGCGCCCCGAGCCAGGCGCAGGTGCAGGCCTATTCGCCGCAGCTGCACGTGGACGCGCACACGCCACCCACTTTTTTGCTGCATGCGCAGGACGACAGCGTGGTGCCGGTGCGCAACAGCCTGCTGATGCACGCTGCGCTGCTGCGCGCCGGGGTGCCCAGCGAGCTGCACGTATTCCCGCAGGGCGACCATGGTTTCGGTGCTGCCAGCGGCAGCGGTCTTACCGTGTCCGCATGGCCGCAGCTGGCGCAAGCCTGGATCGCGCATGTCACCAAGCCGCAGCCGCCTGTAGCCAAGCCTGCACCACCTTCACCGGCGAAGGAGATGGGGCGATGACGACCCAAGCCACCCCCGACACGCGACGCCGCACGCTGCTGCGTGGTGGCCTGCTCGCGACTGCGGCAGCAACGCTTCCCGGCTTCGCTGCCGCGGCCGTACTTGCGCCGCCACGCGACGATGGCGCGCCGCTGGCACGCGTGCGTGGCGGCGCGCTGCGCGGCTACCGCGACCAGGGCGTCTGCGTGTTCAAGGGCATTCCGTATGGCGGCGACACTGCCCCGCGGCGCTTCCAGGCGCCGCTGCCGGAAACGCCGTGGCACCACGTGCGCGATGCCAGCGGATTCGGTGCAGCGGCGCCGCAGCTCAAGGCCAACGAGCCCACCAGTGAGGACTGCCTGTTCCTCAATGTGTGGACACCTGGCCTGCGCGATGGCGGCAAGCGGCCGGTGTTGTTCTATATCCACGGCGGCGGCTACACCACCGGCTCCGGCAGCGACCCGCTCTACGACGGCGTGCGCCTGTGCAAGCGCGGCGATGTGGTGGTGGTCACCGTCAATCACCGGCTCAATCTGTTTGGCTACCTGTCGCTGGCGCAGCTGGGCGATGCCGGTTTTGCCGACTCCGGCAATGCCGGGCAGCTGGACCTGATCCAGGCCCTGCAATGGGTGCGCCAGCATGCGGCCGAATTCGGCGGCGACGCCAACAATGTCACGGTGTTTGGGCAATCGGGCGGTGGCGCCAAGATCGCCACGCTGATGGCGATGCCGGCCGCGCGCGGGCTCTTTCATCGCGCCTGGACCATGAGCGGGCAACAGGTCACCGTGGCCGGGCCGCGTGCGGCCACCCGGCGCGCGCAACTGTTGCTGGATGCGTTAAAGATTGCGCCAGGCGAGATCGCGCGCATGCGCACGCTACCTGTGGCCCAGCTGCTGGCCGCCGCGCACGTGCGCGACCCGTCGCGGGTGGAAAACACCGCGCTGTATTTCGGCCCGGTGCTGGACGCGCGCAACGTGCCGGTGCATCCGTTCTGGCCAACCGCGCCGGTGCAGTCGGCCCGCATCCCGATGGTGATCGGCAATACGCGCGATGAAACACGCGGCTTTCTCGGTAACGATGCGAAGAATTTCGCGCTGAGCTGGGACGAGCTGCCGGCCAGGCTGGAGGCGCAGCAATACGTGGACCTGTTGCCGCAGGTGGTCATTGCCGAATATCGGCGGCTCTATCCGCAGTACACGCCGTCGCAGGTGTTCTTCGCAGCCACCACCGCCGGCCGCTCGTGGCGCGGCGCTGTCGAAGAAGCCGAGGCGCGTGCCCGTCAGGGCGCGCCCACCTGGGTCTATCAACTGGATTGGGGTTCGCCGCTGGATGGCGGCAAGTTCGGCGCCTTCCATACCCTGGATATTCCGCTGGTGTTCGACAACGTGCGCCAGCCGGGCTCGCGCACCGGCGATGGTGCCGATGCGCAGCGCATGGCCGAGCAAATGAGCGAAGCGCTGATTGCGTTTGCCCGGCATGGCGACCCCAACCGCCGCGGTGCGCCGCACTGGCAACCCTATTCCTTGAAACGGCGCGAAACGCTGGTGTTCGATACGCCAAGCCGGTTGGAACCGGATCCACGTGGTGGCGAGCGCGTGTTGTATCAACAAGCGCCGTTCATTCAACGCGGGACGTTTTGATTGCCACGCAGCGCAAACACCATGCGCTGCGCGCGAGCCCGGCCCTTAACGCGCCGCGGGCACTGGCGCGTCTGCCTCGATCACGCCTTCGCGCTTGAGCGCTTCCCACAGGGCCGGCGGAATCGCCACCTGCATCGAGGTCGCATTGGCGCGGGCCTGCTCGGCCGTGCGCGCACCGGGAATCACCGCCGACACCACCTGCGGAGCTGCAGCAAATTGCAGCGCAACGGTGCGTAGATCCACGCCGTGCCGGTCGCAGATGGCCAGCGCTTTCTGCCGCTTGGCAGGCGCCCATGGCGGAATGGTGCCGTCGTAGAGATACCGCTCGCGCCCGGCCAGATAGCCAGCCAACAATGGCGCACCGACCACCACCGAGGCGCCATGCTTTGCGATCTTCGGGAAGGTGTCATGCAAGGCCTGCGCATGGTCGAGCAGCGAATACTGGCAGGCGAGCAGGAAGATGTCGGGGTCGGCTTCTTCGATTGCGCGCAAGGCCGGCTCAGGACGATTGACGCCAAAGCCCCAGGCCTTGATCAAGCCCTCCTTGCGCATCTTGGTCAGCTCCGGCATCGCGCCCTTCACCGCCTCGGCGAACCGCTGCTCCCATGGCATGCCCAGGTCTTTTTCGTTCTCCGGCGAGAGATCGTGGATATACGCGATGTCGATCTGCGACCCCCCCAGACGCTGCAGGCTGTCTTCGATCGAGCGCCGTACACCGGACGCGCTGTAGTCGTAGCGATAGTCGAACGGCGAAGGTTGCTGCCACATCGTCTTGGGCGGCGTGTCGGTCGCGGTGAGCAGGCGCCCGACCTTGGTCGACACCACGTAATCGTCGGCCGGATGGTTGTGCAGATGATGGCCGGTACGTCGCTCCGACAAGCCCAGCCCGTACCAAGGCGAGGTATCGAAATACCGCACGCCCGATTCCCATACCGCTGCCAGCGTTTGCTCGCTCTGGGCGTCGGTGGCAGGCGCAAAGCCATTGCCGATGGCCACGCCACCGAAGCCGAGACGACTGCGAGGCCGGTAGCGTTCGCCCTGGACGCGCGGATTGGTCGGCAATGCGCCCGCATCGGTTTTCCCGCGCGTGGGCATCACGCTGCCGGGCGCCGATGATTGCGCCATCAACGGTGCAGCGGCCAATGCCGCAGTACCGGCCGCGGCAGCAGAAAGGAATTGGCGACGTGTATTCATGGGGAATCCCTTGCAACAACGTGGCCCACGAGCATGGCCCCGCCGGTGTGCATGCCAAGTCAGCGGACTCAGCCCAGGGCCAATGGCTGCACGTGCGCGCGCGGCGCGCCATCGCCCAGCCAGAGCATGGCCACGCTGATCGGCAGACTGAAGCGACGCGGCCCGGCGCTGCCCGGATTGAGGTACAGCACCCCATCGTGCATGTGCACCGACGGCTTGTGCGAATGGCCGCTGATGACCACATCCGCCTGCACCTGCGGTGCCAGCGTCTTCAGATCGTGCAGCACGTGGATACGCACACCAGCGATGTGCAGATCCAGCGTCTGCGGTAAGCCGTTCGCCCACGGCTTGTCGTCGATATTGCCTGCGATGGCATGCAGCGGTGCCAGTGCCCGCAACGCCTCAAGCACCTGCGGCTTGCCCACATCGCCGGCGTGGATGATCTGCGAGCAGCCCTTAAGCGCGGCAAGCGCTTCGGGCCGAAGCAGGCCATGCGTATCGGAGATCACGCCGATGCGCGTGCCGATGCCCGGCTCGCCATCACCGTGTTTGCGCGTGATCATCGGGATGACCTGCTGCTGGATGACTTGCTGCGCAAGCGTCCGCCTGCACAGACCCATGCCATCACAGTCGAGTGGGAGCGCAGCAATGCAAGCGATGCCAGCAGATGGCGCACCCTGTCGATGAAAGCTGGATGCATGACGCAGCTGCCGCCTACCGCCGGGCCGTTTGCCCGGTGGTAGGCGCAGGAAGCATCAGCCATACGGCGTCAGCACGATGGCGCCCAGCGGTGGCAACAGCAGCGGCAGCGATTGCGCGTGCCCATGCATGGATTGCTGCTCGGCCGTCACGCTGCCGCCATTGCCCAGGTTGCTGCCGCCGTAGATGCCGGCGTCGCTGTTGAACACCTCGCGCCACTGGCCGCCTTGTGGCACGCCGATGCGATAGCCGTGCTGCACGACCGGGGTGAAGTTGATCACCACCAGCACCGGTGCGTCGCCACGTTTGCCCTTGCGCAGGAACGCCACCACGCTATTGCCGGCATCGTCGCCCACCACCCAGGCGAATCCGGACGGATCGTCGTCGTGCGCATGCAGCGCCGGGTATTGCACATACAGCCGGTTCAAATCGCGCACCAACGTCTGCACACCACGATGGCGAGGGTCGTCGAGCAAATGCCACGGAAGGCCGGCGTCGTGGTTCCACTCGGTCGGTTGGCCGAATTCGCAGCCCATGAACAGCAACTTGCGCCCCGGGTGGGTGAACATGAAACCCAGGTACGCACGCAGGTTGGCGAAGCGCTGCCAATCGTCGCCCGGCATGCGGCCCAGCAACGAACCCTTGCCGTGCACCACTTCGTCGTGCGAGATCGGCAGCACGAAGCGCTCCGAATACGCATAGACCATGCTGAAAGTCAGCTCACCGTGGTGGTAGCGGCGATAGATCGGATCCAGCCCGGCGTAATGCAGGGTGTCGTGCATCCAGCCCATGTTCCACTTGTAGTGAAAGCCCAGGCCGCCGTGCGCCACGTCGGCGGTGACACCGGGAAACGCAGTGGATTCCTCGGCAATCATCACCGCGCCCGGTGTGTGCTCGCGCACCACCTCGTTGAGCCGGCGCAGGAACGCGATGGTCTCGTAGTTCTCGCGCCCGCCGTGGATGTTGGGTATCCACTCGCCGGCGTTGCGGCTGTAATCGCGGTACAGCATCGAGGCCACCGCATCCACGCGCAGGCCATCGACGTGATAGCGCTGCAGGAATTCCATCGCACTGGCAATCAGGAACCCGGATACCTCGCGGCGGCCGTGGTTGTAGATCAGCGTATTCCAGTCGCGGTGGAAGCCTTCGCGTGGGTCGGCATGCTCGTACAGCGCGGTGCCGTCGAAATGCGCCAGCCCGTGCGCATCGGTGGGAAAGTGCGCCGGCACCCAATCGACGATCACGCCGATGCCTTCGCGGTGGCAGCGGTCGACAAAGCGCGCAAATCCATCGGGTGTCCCGAAGCGCGCGGTCGGCGCGAACAGACCCAATGGCTGGTAGCCCCAGGAGCCGCCGAACGGATGCTCGCTCACCGGCATCAACTCGACATGGGTAAAGCCCATATCGGCCACGTACGGAATCAGGCGATCGGCCAGCCCGTCCCAATCCAGATCCAGCCCTGCTTCGCGCAACCACGAGCCGGCGTGGATCTCGTAGATGCTCATCGGCGCGTCGTGGGCCTGGCGGCGCGCACGCGTGGCCATCCAGCCGTCGTCGCTCCACTGATGCGGCGTGGGATCGGCCACGATGGACGCAGTGCCCGGCGCAAGCTCCGCGCGGCGTGCCACCGGGTCGGCCTTGGCCGGCAGTTCGTGCCCGTGCGGACCGCGCAGCTGGTACTTGTAATGCGCGCCGGGGCCGACGTCGGGCACGAACAACTCCCACACGCCGGCCTGGTGACGCAGCCGCATCGGATGCCGGCGCGCGTCCCAGCTGTTGAAGTCGCCCACTACCGCCACGCGCGAGGCATTCGGTGCCCAGACGGCAAAGCGCGTGCCGCGCACGCCGTCCACTTCGACCACGTTGGCGCCCAACGCGTCGGCCAATTGCAAGTGGTGGCCTTCGCTGATCAGGTGCAGGTCGAAGTCACTGAGCTGCGGGCCGAACGCGTACGGGTCGGCGGTCTCCTGCTCGCCACCGGGCCAGCCGATGCGCAGGCGATACCCACCGTGCGCCGGCAACTCGCCGGCGAACAGGCCCGGCTCCGGGCCGGCGTCCAGCGCCACCACCTGCCCATCGTCGAGCACCGCGCTGACCCGGTCGGCGCCGGGTAGATAGGTGCGCAACAAGCGCCCGTTGTCGGACGGGTGTGCGCCCAATACCGCGAACGCGTCGCCATGGCGCGCCTCTGCCAGGGCGCGTACCGCGCCGGGATCCCATCGATTGCTCACTGCTGTCATTACTCCACTCATCATGTGTCTCCTGCACCGGCGCGTGCACGTTGCAGGATGCGTCGCAAGCCTTCGATCGGCACCATCAACCAGCCAGGGCGATTGGCCGCTTCATAACGCACTTCGTAGCAAGCCTTCTCCACCAGGAACAGCAAGGTGGCTGCGTTGAACGCCGCCGGCGCAATCCACGGATGGGCGCTGGCGTCGAGCACGGCATGGTAAGCGTCCAGGAAGGCTTGTGTGGAGCGGCGGCGGAATTGCACCAGAAATTCGTCCAGGTGCGTGTCCACGCCAACACCCGCGCGGGCGGCGGTGCCTTCCTCGCCACGTGCCGACACTTCGCTGGCGTAATCGAGCGAGCGCAGGAAACCGGCCACGTCGCGCAGCGGGCTGGCCTTGGCGCGGCGTTCGGCCAGCGGCTTGGCCGGCTCGCCTTCGAAGTCGATCAGCACCACATCGTCGAAGGCCACCAGGATCTGGCCCAGGTGGAAATCGCCATGAACGCGCGTGAGCAAGGAATCGGCCAGCACGCTCGGCGCCCTGGCGAGCAAGGCATCCAGCTGCGGGCGCTCGGCGAGCACCGCCTCCAGCGCCTCGCGTTCGGCGCTGTCTTCGCTGCCGGCCAGGCGTGCGTTGACGGTGTCCCACATCTCTTCGACCTGGCGTCCCACGCCGGCCACCACATCATTGGCGGTCGGCAGGTCGATGCGTTGCGGCGCGAAGTCGGCATCGTCGGTGGCGCGCGACAGCGCTTCGTGCAACTCGGCCAGGCGCTTGCCCACCACGGCGGCGAAGGCATCGTAGCCGGCGACCGCTTCGGCGCGCGCCTCGTCGGTCTGCGCGGTGGCGTATTCGTCGAAGCTGCGCGCCAGATGGTCCAGCGTCCAGCGCCAGGCATCGCCCTGGTTGCGGATGAAGCCCTGCAACAACGCGATGGTGGTGACGGTGCCCTGCGCGTCGATGCGGCTGACGCTGCCCAGCAGCGGCGCGGCATTGGCATAGCCCATCTCGGTCAGGCGGCGGCCGATCTCGATCTCCGGGTTCGCGCCTACGGCCACATGCCGCAGCAGCTTGAACACGGCCTTGTCGGCGACCACCAGCGAGCTGTTGCTCTGTTCGGCCGACAACCAGCGGATCTCCGGATCTTGCGGGATATCCAGCGTTGCCAGTGCCGGGGTGGCTTCGAAACAGACCTGCCCCTGTTGCGAGGCATCGTCGCCGTCGCAGAAGTCCAGCGCTGCATTGCTGCGCAGCGCATCGATCACACCGCGCACCATGGGCTTGAGCGCAAACGCATCGGTGAGATAGCCCACCTCGCGGCCCTGGCGCACGCGCGCCAGCGCCAGTTGCTCGGCCAATGTGCTCGGCTGCTCGCGCTCCCACACGATGCCCACCGGCAGCATGTAGCGCTCGTGGCGGCCGTCTTCCAGCTCTACCTCCAGTTCCAGCAGCGTCATCGGCTCATCGCCCGGCAACGGCGTGCGGCGCGCGATGCGCACGCTGCGCAGCGCCTGGTCCTTGGCCGAGAACCAGCGTCGCGCCGATAGCCACGCCGGCAGGATTTCGCCTTCCAGGGTGGGCAGATGCGGCAGCAGTGCGGCGCTTTCGTCGGCATCGCTGCGCAGCACCAGCGTGCGGTAATCCGGCAGCGGCACCGGGCTGGGGACATGCCAATCGGGCAATGTGCCTTCGCTGACCAGCTGGAAGGCGTAGAAGCCGAACGGCGGCACCGTCAGCAGATAGGTCAACCGGCCGATCGGCGGGAAGCTGCCGCCACCGATGATGTCCACCGGCACCCGGCCCTCGAACTCGGACAGATCCAGCTCTACCGCCTGCAAGGTGTGCGAGAGGTTGGCCACGCACAACACGGTTTCATCCTGATAGCAGCGCAGGTACGCCAGCATGCGGCGGTTGCCCGGGTACAGGAAGCGCAAGCTGCCGCGGCCGAAGGCCTGGTAGCGCTTGCGCACGCTGAGCACGCGGCGGGTCCAGGTCAGCAGCGAATGCTGGTCGCGCATCTGCGCTTCCACATTCACCGCCTGGAAGCCGTACAGCGGGTCCATCACCGGCGGCAGCACCAGCTGCGCCGGGTCGGCGCGCGAGAAACCGCCGTTGCGGTCGATCGACCATTGCATCGGCGTGCGCACGCCGTCGCGGTCGCCCAGGTGGATGTTGTCGCCCATGCCAATCTCGTCGCCGTAATACAGCACCGGCGTGCCGGGCATGGTCAGCAGCAACGAGGTCATCAATTCGATGCGGCGGCGGTCGCGCTCCAGCAGGGGCGCCAGGCGGCGGCGAATCCCCAGGTTGATGCGGGCGCGGCGGTCGGCGGCATAGGTCTGCCACAGATAATCGCGCTCCGAATCGGTCACCATTTCCAGCGTCAACTCATCGTGGTTGCGCAGGAAGATCGCCCACTGGCAGCTTTCCGGAATCTCCGGGGTCTGGCGCATGATGTCGGTGATAGGGAAGCGGTCTTCGCGCGCGATGGCCATGTACATGCGCGGCATCAGCGGGAAGTGGAACGCCATATGGCATTCGTCGGCATTCTGGCCGAAATACTGCTGGGTATCTTCCGGCCACATGTTGGCTTCTGCCAGCAGCATGCGGTCCGGGTATTCCGCGTCCAGGGTGGCGCGGATCTTGCGCAGGATCGCGTGGGTTTCGGGCAGGTTTTCGTTGGAGGTGCCCGGGCGCTCGATCAGGTACGGCACCGCATCCAGACGCAGGCCATCCACGCCGCGATCCAGCCAGAAACGCATCACCTCCAGCACCGCTTCCAGCACCGCCGGATTGTCGAAGTTCAGATCCGGCTGGTGCGAGTAGAAGCGATGCCAGAAGTATTGCCCGGCCACCGGATCCCAGGTCCAGTTGGATTTCTCGGTATCGCAGAAGATGATCCGCGTGCCTTCGTATTCCTGGTCGGTGTCCGACCATACGTAGAAGTCGCGCTCTGGCGAGCCAGCGGGCGCATGACGTGCGCGCTGGAACCAGGGGTGCTGGTCGGAGGTGTGGTTGATCACCAGCTCGGTGACGATACGGATGCCGCGCGCATGCGCCTGCGCCACCAGCTGCTCGAAATCTTCGATGCTGCCGTAGTCCGGATGCACCGCCATGTATTCGGCGATATCGTAACCATCGTCGCGGCGCGGGCTGGGATAGAACGGCAGCAGCCAGATGGTGTCTACGCCGAGTTCGGCGATGTAGTCCAGCTTGGAAATCAGCCCCGGAAAATCGCCGATGCCGTCGTCGTTGGAGTCGAAGAACGACTTGACATGCACCTGGTAGATGATCGCGTCCTTGTACCAACGCTGGTCGGCAACCACGGCGGACTGCTCTGCGTCGGCTTGTAACGATGCCACTGCATTCATGCGACCTCTCCTGCGCGGATGCGCCATAACGCGAACGGTCGCGTTGCCTCTAGACGGATGTGTTGGTATTTGCCGTGCCACGCGAAACGATGGCCATCCCACAGATCGTCCACGGCAACGCTGGCGTGATCGGGCAGGCCCAGTTCCCACAACGGAATTTCGATATCGGCGTCCTGCCCGGCGTGCGGATCCAGATTGATCGCCACCAGCACCATGCTGCGGCTGCGCGACAGGTAGCCGGCATCCAGGAATTTGCCGTAGTACAGCACCTGGTCGTTATGCGCCTGGTAGAAGCGCGTGCCCAGGTGCGACTGCAGTTCCGGATGCATGCGGCGCAGCTGGTTGAAGCGGGTGATCTCCTCGACGATGTCGCCGGGCGCACGTTCGGGCCAGGCGCGCAGCTGGAATTTTTCCGAGTCCAGATACTCTTCCTTGCCCGGCGCCAGCGGGGTGGCTTCGCAGAGTTCGAAGCCCTGGTACATGCCCCATAAGCCTGAGAGCGTGGTGGCCAGCGCGGCGCGGATCAGATGGCCGTTGCGCCCACTGGTCTGCAGGAACAGCGGATTGATATCGGGCGTATTGACGAAGAAATGCGGGCGAAAGCATTCGCGCGGCACGCCCTCGTTCAACTCTTCCACATAGGCCTGCAGCTCGTGCTTGTGGTTGCGCCAGGTGAAGTAGGTGTAGGACTGCGAGAAACCGCATTTGGCCAGGCGGTACATCATCTTTGGCCGCGTGAAGGCTTCGGAGAGAAACACCACATCCGGGCGCCGGCCGCGCACATCGGCAATCAGCCATTCCCAGAACGGGAACGGCTTGGTGTGCGGGTTGTCGACACGGAACAGCGTGACGCCTTCGTTGACCCAGAACAGCACCGCGTCGCGCAGCGTATTCCACAGGTCCGGCACCGCGCCGCTGGCGTAGAAATCGACGTTGACGATGTCCTGGTATTTCTTGGGCGGGTTCTCCGCGTACGGAATCGAGCCATCGGCGCGCCAGGTGAACCAGTCCTTGTGCTCCTTCAACCACGGGTGATCCGGCGCGCACTGGATGGCAAAATCCAGCGCCACTTCCAAACCCTGCGCACGCGCGGCCTGGATCAGGCGTCGAAAGCCTTCCAGTCCACCGAGTTCGGCGTGAACTTCGGTATGCCCACCATCGGTCGCACCGATCGCGTATGGGCTGCCGGGCTCGCCTTCCACCGCCGTCACCGAGTTATTGCGGCCCTTGCGGTTGTTCAGGCCGATTGGATGGATCGGCGGCATGTACAGCACGTCGAAGTTCATCGCACGGATGTGCGGCAAGCGCTTGATGACGTCATCGAAGGTGCCATGCCGGCTCGCATCGCCACTTTGCGAACGCGGGAACAGTTCGTACCAACTGGCGAAGTGCGCCGCGCGGCGCTCGGATTCCACCCGGAAGGTGACCGGATACTCCGAGCGGAATGGCTTGTCGTCGGCCTGCGCCATCGCCTGCGCGGTGTCCGGCTCCAGCACGATGGCCAGCTGCTGCAGGGGTTCGCTCTGCGCACCGATGCGGGTGAGCACTGCCTGCAGGCGCTCGGCCAGCGCACCGTCGCTGCGCGCCTGTGCGGCCTGCACTGCCGCAATCGCCTCCTGCACATCGACCGGCAGCACCGTATTGGCAGCACGTTTCTTTTCCAGATCCGCATGCAAGGTGGCGAAGACGTCGCGCCAGGCTTCCACGCGAAATTCGTAGGTGCCGATGCGTTCCAATGGAAACTCGGCGCGCCAGCGGTCGTTGCCCAACGCACGCATCGGCGCGCTGGCCCAGGTCTTGGCGTCGGCCGGACGCCACAGCACCGCCACCGCGATGCGGTCATGCCCATCGCAGAACGCGTCGGCCTCCACGCAAATGCGGTCGCCCACCGTGCGCTTGACCGGAAAACGGCCGTTATCCACCGACGGCGTCACCGACTCGATGCACACGCGTGGCCAGGTACCGGCGGTCTGCGCACGCGGGCGCATGCGCGGCACAGCCAGTACATGGCGCGCCGGCACGCTGCGATACACGCGCACTTCGCCCGGCTCCAGCGCCTCCAGCGTGGCCCCGGACAAGGTGCGGCCATCTTCGGCCACCAAGGCCTCGGCATCGCCGAGCAGCCGCAACAGGTCTGAGGCCGGCACCGGCACCACATGCCGGGTGTCGCCGTTGATCAGCAACAAGGAGGGCAAGCCGCCCAGCGGCTCGATCGCCGCCGCGGTGAGCCCGGTCGCCTCACGCAGCAGCGGGCGCAACCGCATGCCTGCATTGCTGATTGGCAGGCCGTCGGTGATGCGGATCGACGATGGCAGTGCCGCCAGGTGCGCATCGTCTAGCAGCCATGCCCCGCCCAACGCCAGTGCCAGTTGCCAATGCTGCTCGGGCGCCGCGGCGCGCTTGCCATCGGGCGCGTCCAGCACGGCAACGACCTGCGCCGCCAACGCACGCAGTGCGCTGTCTTCGTCGAAGAACCAGCTGCCGCGGCCATCCCACCAGGCAAGCGACGAAAACGCCACATCGAACCCGGCACCGGCCAGCTGCTGCAAGGCCTCCAACCCCAGACCCGGCGTCCACGCCGCAAACACCACCTCCGGCGCCTGCGCGTGCACACGCGCGATCAACTCGCGCCAGCGCTGTACCGGCACCTGCTGCGGCTGCAGCAGCCGGAAGCCACCCACGCCCTGGCCCACCCACTCCAGCAGGCGCGCACTCCACCATTCCACCAGCGCCGCACCTTCCTGTGCGTAGGCAAAGCGGGCTTCGGCCACTTCCGGCGTCGCACGCGGCTGACGCGGGTCCGGAACCGCGGTGCTGCGCGCGCGGAACCACTGTGGGTTATCGCGCACCACCGCACTGGCACCGCCCACTTCGTCCAGGCGCACATCGATCAACAGCTTTACCCCCGCACGGCGCGCCGCCTGCACCGACTCGTGCAGGCGCTGCATTTGCGTCGGGGCACCGGCCGCCGGCTCGATCAAACGGCCTTCGGCATCGCGCTCGAAGGGCGCGGCCATCACCACGTAATCGCAGCCAGCCTCGCGTGCCGCCACGCAGCGCTGCTCCAGCCCGGTCGGGTCCTTCAGTGCGTCATTGAGAACACAGATGCGCATGGCGCCCCCTCAGCGAACAACGGCGCGCAGGGGCGCCATTACGAGTGAAGCCAGCGCCTGCTTGCCGTTTGGCAGTGATGCGAGCCTTTGCTCACCACACCCCGCACCATCACCTGCACGTACCGAACCTTGCCGTACTGACACATGCCGGCACGCTGCCCGACCGACCCTGCCACCCGTGACTGCACTCATGCGCGACTCCGCAACGATTCTTGACCCATGCAGTCAAGCACCCCCACTGCGAATTTCATGTGTCGGCGGAATTGACGAAAATCAAACAAGCGCGGCTGTGGTGTGTCAGTGGAGCGCCTACCATTACCGTGGCGATCGCGTGCGCTTCTTGGTGACAGGGGCCACGTAAGAAAGCCTGACCCACACACTGCAGGCCAACATCTCGACCAACTGAGGAGTACATCAGCTGGGTCGCTGCCACCAAGACAAGCGCGTCTCTCAACGCTGTTCGTCTCGCTGGCCAATGGCATCGGATCGAGCAAGTACCTTCAGGATCAGACCTTGCGCATCAGTGGGCCTGACGTCCATGTGACATAACGCTTGAGCGCTACCACGAGAACGGCATGCTCTGCTGCATTCACGCTACGTGTTCGTCCAATGACAATGGACCGCTAAAACCATTCCATTGATTATTTTTCAATTGATTTGCAGGCAACTCTCTCTGCATTCGACACCAAGCATGCTCGGCCGGTCTGCGTCGATTGCATAGATGCGCTCGCAAGACGAAGTACCCGAGCGGCCCGCTTTTCATTCGTGGCGAGCCATGTCTCGTAACCAGACCTTACGCTACACAATCACACGCAGCTCACTTTTCAATTGACAACATGTTGTCGACTTGAGAAAGAGCCTTCGTATGCAGACCGACAACGAGCATGTCCGCGCGTTGGCGCTGGCGGTGTTCGCAGCCAATGGCCGCTTGGTCAGCGCTGGCAACGAGCTGGTTGCCCATCTGGGGCTCACCAGTGCGTGGTGGCAAGTGCTGGCCGCGCTGCGTTACGCACCAGCACCGCTACCCGCGGCTTCGATCGCGCGCAACATGGGCCTCACCAGGCAGGCAGTGCAGCGCATCGTGGATGTACTTGCCGAGCAGGGGCTGGTCGAGTTCCAGCCGAATCCCCATCACCTACGCGCCAAGCTCGTTGTCCTTACCCGCGCAGGCATCAAGGCCGTCAACGGCGCTGAAAACGCCGTTGCCCCCGTCGATCAAGCAATCGCGGACAAGATCGGCATCGATCGCATCCGCGATGCCGTCCGCACGCTTGAGCAGATGAGCGCTGTCATCTCGGAGTATCTGGGTGAAGCGCCCAGCGCTTCCAGTTCCATCGTCAAACTGCAGGAGTAACGCAATCATGATTCTGGTATCAGGTGCCACGGGTGGTATCGGCGGCGAACTGTGCAGGCTCTTACAAGAAGTCGCCACGCCGTTTCGCGCGATGTGCCGCAAGCAGGAGCAGGTGGACAACCTGCAGCAGAAGGGCATGGATGCCGTGTTGGGCGACTTCGACACGCCGGACATACTACAAAGCGCGATGCAGGGCTGCCACACGCTGTTTCTCATCACCCCGCCTACTCCCGAGCAGGTCGCTCAGGAGACGGCCGCCATCGATGCAGCCAAGCGCGCCGGCATCGGTCGGATCGTGAAAGTGTCGGCATCCGATTGCAACGTGCGTTCGCCGGTGCCGTGGGCGAAATCGCATGCCCTGATCGACCACCACCTGCGCGCCTCAGGAATCGCGTGGACCATCCTCAAGCCCACCGCGTACATGCAGAATTTCCTGTGGTTCAAGGATCCGATCGCCAAGGGCGTGTTCCCGATGGCGGCAGGCCGGGGCAGCGTGTCGTGGATCGACACACGCGACATCGCACGCGTGGCCGCCACGGTATTGACCGAAGAAGGGCACGCAGGTGCAACCTATTTCCTCACTGGTCCCGAGACGCTCGACATGCAGGCAGCGACCTCGCGTCTATCGAAAACCATCGGGCGCAAGGTCCGTTATCTCGACCTGCCAACGCCGGTGTTTCGCGTATTGATGCGTGCGACCGGCAACTCGCCGTGGATGGCCAAGGGCCTGACCGTGCAATTCGCAGATGTGGTGGCAGGCCATCACGACATCGATCCCACGTTCGAGGTCGAGCGGCTCACCGGGAAGCGGCCGCGTACATTCGATGACTTTGTTCGCGATCATCGGCAGGCGTTTGTGGGTTAGTCCGCCTAGTAACGGGGTTGGGTTCACTATTCCGCGAGCCTGACCCCGTTATAGCCGTCACTTCCCAAACTGCGCTCAGGCCAACGAACGACGTTGCTGCTTTTCCCGGTAACAGCTAACCCTTCCCAAAGTAGTTCCACCAAGCCTTCTTGCTCGGCTTTGCGCCATGTTCCAGCAATGACCCACGGCCGGGGCTGACGAAATGGTACTGTCCCGACGACTTCATCAGGCTGTGTAAATGGTTGCGTCCTTCCGCACGCTTCTCGGCGACGTAGGCCAGTTCGTCAGGCTTCAAGATCTGCACAGCTGCCAGGAACACGTCTTCCGCTGGAAATTGAATCTTCTTCGGGAGCTCAGGGTGCTCAACCCCAATCATGACGCCCACCATGCCGTGTTCGTTCTGGAAGTCCTCCAAGCCGCAATCTTGAGCGAAGAGCTCCATCGTGATGACGCCGTGTCTTTCGATAAAGTCGGCCATCTGCCCGCTGCATGCGGCTTGCTGAGAGAGTGCGTAGACCAACTTGAAAAGCCATGACCCTGCAATGTCGCCAGTCAACTTCTCTTTTGTCTCCGCGATGATTTCCAACCTATAGCCATTGTTCGGCTCTTCAACATCATCGAACGGGTCTGAAAGACCATTGCTTGCCACCCTAATGCTGTTGCTTGTGCGAATGACGCTGAATGCCTGCCTCAGTGCAGGCCAACTGGGCCCGCCCATAAAGGCCGGGTTTATAGCATGCGCGATGACATCAGGATCGACCTTTCCCAGAGATCCAAACAACTCGTCACGCGCCGCGTTTGTCTTTTCGTAAATTTCCGAGCTCATGGTTTCCATTCCTTTCAAATTTTCTAACTTCTCTGATCTGCTTACCGGCAAAGCAGTCCTGCTAGCACCGACGGCTAACGGGATGTGCCGTATTGCAAAGCTCTTTGATATCTACCTTGCCGGCGAAATCCCCCGTGCAAAACACAAGACGCTCGGATCGCCAGTGAGCGACCAGCACAGCGCTACGCGTGCTGGTGCGCAGCCGGCGTCAGCATGATGCTCGTCGAGTCGGTGCCTACGGTCAATTGTTGGCTGCCTTGTCTGGCGCCTTCTCGCCATCATCCGCCACGGTGACGACCAGCTCGCCGTTGCGCATGCGGATGTGGAGTTTGCTGCCGATAGTGAAGCCGAGTTGTTCCAGCCAGCGGCCGCGCAGGCGCAGCGTGGGGATGCGTTGGTGGCTGTCGGGGTAGTAGCCGTAGCCGACGGTGCAGTGTTGCGGGGCACGCGGGTGGCCTGGGCGGCGCGGCTTGTTGGGGTCGGGGCGGGGCTCGGGGATGGGGGTGCGCTCGACGTAGGGCCGCGGCGGGATCGAGGGGTCAAGCGAGTGCCAGCCGATCTCGGTGGGCGGCGGCACGGTGACGCGCTTGCGCGCTGGCTTGGGACTGGACGTGGGTCGACGCATGGCAAAGCCCTCCTTGACGAACAGGCCCCGCCGCCGGGTGGCGACGGGATGTCGGGAGGTTAGAAACCGCACAGAGCCGGCGGGCGTATTTCCCCGAAGGGTGTTGTATTAGCCGCCCTCCCGACGCAGGCATCGCGTCGGTTGCGCCCGCAAGACGCTGCAGACACAAAAAACCCACCGGTTTGACGGAGGTGGGTACCGCTCTGTGAGGAGTTTCTACGCTCCTTATGGTAGAGATTGCTGCGGGTTTGTTGGGATGTCAACTGCTTCGAGCTAAAAATTGATAATGATTTTTTCGAGTATGGCTGCCACAAAGATTACGTACATCGCTTCCCTTCTTTGCTCACCTCGATCCATGAAAGTGGACTACCGTTTGGCCGAAGCATTGAGATTGTCCATATCCGAGAAGATCAACCACGGCTTGCCGGGCGCTCGGTGCAGCGTGAGAGTGAACTTTCCTATGCCGCCGGGCGCATCTCCGTAGCCGTAAGCACCTATGATGTAGGCGATCTTATCTTCAGCGGAAAAACCGAGTGAGCGCAGACGTAGCGGGCCTCCGCTGCTACCTTCACAGGCCGTTTGAATAGCTGCCCTGCCCCGGATTGGAGGATGATCGCTCTGCATCAAAAAGCCATCTTTCGCAAATAACGCAGCAAGCGCGCTTGCGTCGCTATTACGCCATGCACGCTCATAGTCGCGGAGTCTTCAATCATGTTCAGGCGGTAACGCTACGCCGGGAACTGCTGTTGGCGTGGTTCTTTCTGTGATGTTCTGACCATGCAATGGCTCCGACCTGGCCCCGTTTCTCCATGGAACGGTATCGGCTTGAATCACTTGTTAGAACCTACGCCGCGACCGTGGCGTATCCGAAGCCGGTGGTAAGTTTGCATCTAGTTCTTCGTGAGATGCATGCGCGACCTTAACGGATGCCGCGGCAACCTTTTTCGCCGCTCTCGCCCTACGGGCTGTGCGATGCTTTGGCTCATTTGGCTCAGGGTCCGGAATAGCATTCCGCTCCTCAAGCGCCGCATCGAGTTCTTTACTTGCCTTTCGATAACCTGACGCAGCTCTCTTTTTTCGGATTTCATCGTCCATAATATTTTCCTTGTAAGGTCTAAGAACTCGATTAATTCAAAAATGCGAAGTGGATTCGATCTTAACGAACTTTTATGCTGCACCTTAAAAAACACTGATTGCAAAGCGAGATTTATCCAGGATGCACCTCAGTGGCTTGAAGTGTATTCATATTATTCTTCGAGACGCTTTCTAATCTTCTCAACCGCTTGAGACATGCCTTTAAAATAGCTAGCTTCTAGCGTGCCTAGCTTCTGGAAAGCCTTGGCCCGGCCCTTTGGCTCCTCAGAATCAAGGTCAAATCCTTGCCTGGCCATCTCTTGAACACTTTGATCCGAATACGACTCCACGATGTCCGGCATGGCCATAGCCATACCGTCGTCATACATTTGAAGTGCAACGTTGGTGAAGTAAGATCGAACAGCCATTGCCTTGTCAGATATGCGAGTATTCCAAAGCAGCTCGGTCATCCCTGCCCCGTCATAATTTCCACCAATTACAAGTTCAATAAACTGCACTAGCCCTACGTTGCTAATCATCCCGTCTGCAACATTAGTTAATCCAATCTTTGATACGAATTCTCTAAGCTGCCTGTCCGCAGTAACGAAAAGAACACGATCGCCGCGCGCAATTTCCGACTCAATTCTTGCGATCTGAATTGCGTCATGCTCTATAAGGAGAGGTTTCTTTTTTCCGTTTGCTAGTGAATTTGCATACTCGATCTCCAGCTTTCCATACAGATCTGAATAACGAGACGTCTTGGGTGCTTCTACAACCTCAAACCCTCTTCCCTGTAACCACTTCTTCAGGTCAAGCTCACTTTGATACGGAGCGTATTTCTTTAGGTAAGCATCGAAGGAAATGGATTCATTATTATTATGCGCGTAGTTTGCATACGCGCCGATGTATACATTGGTATTTGTGGGCCCGTGATATAGGGCATCCATTCTGGCCATTTTCTCGAAGTCATTTCCATACTCTTGTCGGATTGCTTCCGCTGCGCGTCGATGGCTAATCATCTCATTGAGGTAGACCGTGCAAACTGCTAGCCGCATATCTACTGCGGCAGAAGCAGCAGCATTCTTGAGTCGATCAATAGCCTCGCTATATACGCGCGAAAAGGGGTGTCCCTCAACTAACGCCGGAAGCAAAACGCTCGCGTCAAAGAAAATTCTGTGCGGCAATATGGCGTTATGCAGCAGTGTCGATTGTGGGGCCTGAAAGGCCATTTCGAGTGCGAAACTAACACGCCCCAGCTCGCCAAGAATCCGAGCCTCCTCTTCAGTAGGATTCTGCAGCATAATTAAAAAAACGCGCAGGAGTCTCTCTCGATCAAATGCAGATAGCGGTAAGACATGTTGACCTATGGCCGACTCGACAGAAACTGGATCCGGAACTTTGCCCGCAGCGAACGATGCTCCCAAATCCCAACCTCTAGTCCGAACAAGCTGGCTAAACATTTCGGGAAGCGCATTGGACAATCGCTCTTCAAAACGCCATTTTTCTTGCAAGAACGCTCGTTGTTCAAGGCTCTTTGAGAGTTTTCCAATAGCAAATTCAAGCGAGTCTTCATCGGACTTGTCGCCTTGCCAGGAAAACTTGATCGCTTGTCCCGATTTCATTTTTCGACATAGATCAGCCTCGATAAGGGAGCGAATCGCGGAATCCACAAAAACTTCTGATTCGCTCTTCTTAAGTCCAAGGTTTGTGCGAATTTTTTCCAGAAGATCCATTCTAGAAATTGCTCCGGGCGCGGCTTCTTGAAGCATTGCGGAGACAATTCCTTCCGTTATGGCCTCCTTCAAGGCTCTGGACCTATCTCTAGTTTTAGCGCGAGCAAAACAAGCTGCCAGGAATCGTTTCGCTGGCCCGAGAGGGCGGGATGCGTGAGAGTCCGCATGTACTTTTAGATCACTTCTATTGAAATTATCTACAGCTTGCCATAATTCTTTGTGACTATCCGCTTCAGAATATTTTACGACCTCGATATTTAAGCGGTTAGCCTTCTGGAGAAATTCAACACTTGAGCTTTCTGGTAAGAGCACCATGTGACGCCCCGGCGTAGCCGGCCCAAACTGCCGATCAATTTCCTCAAAGACACTGCGAATCGCAGGGTCGTAGAACGAGAATCCTAAGAACAACACATTCCTATGAACAAAGCAGGTTCTTAGAAAATGCTGGTAGTTCTCATCAGCCAGAATCTTTGAGAAATGTGCCTCCGAAAGGATCATCGAAGCTGGAACCTCGGCGGCTCCGTGAATTCTTGCGACAAAAAGGCCATCTTCCCACTGTGCCTGCTTAAAGGAAGAGTCGCCATACTTATAGTCGATAGCGGCACGTTTTCGCTCTACGGCTATAGCATCATGAATGCTCTTATCAAAATTCGTAGTCACGCACGCTCGAAATGGCAGCCGTGCTATCGGACTTATCTTGTTGGAGTCGTATTCTTTCAACAATATACGTAGGAGAGACAATTTATCCCCATCCAACATTTTAGATGTTAGATTGAAGTAATCTACTGCCTTTGTAAATTCGCCGTCTCTCACGCACTGCAGCATGATCTGCGAGATCATTGGATCGTGGGCCTGCATAGCAGCCGCCATTTTCTCGATCAATGTTTTCCACGTCGGCAAGCCAGCTCGAACCGAGACCCCAGCCCCCGTAAAAATGATCGGATAATCAGCAGATTTGAAGAATTTTTCTAGAGAGATTGAAATCGCCGAAGCCAAAAAGTTCTCCTTGCTAGTTGGAAGCGCGAAAGGATAAGGACGGAGGCAATTAATCCCCTACTCCCAACCCTCTTGGCCAGGAGGTTCAACCTTATGCATTGCACATTACCTGCTTTGTAGTAACCGCCGTGGCTAGTGGTGTGGTGCGATCTAGCGGCCCTGACGCGCTTGCGCTGTTGGGGTAAACACACCGAGTGCGGCCACAGTCAGTGCCACGATGCTCCATGCCTTGCTCAACATTGTTTCTTTCCCCTGAAGAAATGTGTGGCTTTGAGGCTGCATTAAGTCCTGCGTGACTTGATCCTCGCCGAGTTTTTGGGTTGCGTCAATGCGGTTGCGCGACTGATCGCTGGCTTTATGGCTTTGCCCTCATCCGCCCTTCGGGCACCTTCTCCCGCGTGCGGGAGAAGGAATGGGTGAGTTTGGTTATGGGCTGTTTTTTGTCGTTGGCGCGGTGGTTGGGGTTGGCAGCGGCAGTTTATTGTTGAGGTCGGTAATCTCTGCGGCGTTGCCATCGGTGATGACGCGTAGTTGCGCGGCTTTTAGGTTTGCGGCGTTGCTCAGCGGCAGGCGCACCTGCGTGGTGATCGGGTGCAGATCGCGTGGTGCGGCAAGCGCCGGAAACGCGCCGCGTGCCAACTCCTTCCCATGCCCATCCTCCAGCACCACAAACCCGGCCGGTGCATCGGCATGGCCGAGGCTGTGCACGGTCACCTCAATGCCGTCTGCGGTCACCCGCACATCGCCATGACCAATACCCAAGTCCGGGCGCAGTTCGACCGGGGTGGTGGCTGCAATGCGTTCGAGCTGCAGGACGGTGGTGCGGCCTGCGGGGAAGTCGATGTCGATGGAAGCGCTTTTTTCGAAAGCGAGCTCTTGCGTCTTGGCGTTGCTGTCGAGCTTGCCGTCATTGGCTTTACTTACGCCCTGGGTGATGCGCCATTGGCCCGGGGCGACGTTCCAGCCGGTCATGCTGGCGCGCTGGTTTTTGTTCGATGTGTTGTAGGCGATGACGATGAAGCGGTCTTGCTGGGGTGCGGGGATGGCGATGGCCACTTGGGTGGCGGCCTCTGGGTCATTGAAGCGCCAGCTCACGGTGTGGCCGGGATAGGTTTGATTGCGCTTTAGCGCCACTCCCCCTAAGCGTGCGCGCTGCAGGTTGACTGTGGGCGATTCCACGCGGTCGCTCCACCAGTGGCCTTCGGTGTTCATGTAGAAGTTCTGCAGTTTCTCTCTTGCCTCGCTGCGGTAAATGGCGGCGAGATAATCCAGGTTGCCGGTTTGCTCCCAGGCCACATGGTGCGGGAAGTCCGGGGCGCTGCCGTCGTCTTTGTTTGCGGCGTCGATCAACTTGCTGGCCCAGTCATTGCGCTTGCCCATGACGTCGAGAAAGTTTTCGTTGAGCAGCGATAAACCGTTCGGGCCGCTGTTGGCGACGCGGTAGTTAATGGGTTTGAGATAGCGATCTTCGCCGGTGAAGCGGTAGGCGGCCCAGAAAGTGTGCAGCGTGTCGGCGCCGCCGCTGCCTTCGAACAGTTCGCCGCCGCGGGTTTTGCCGGTTTGCCAGTTGATCTCGTTGGGCAGGGCCCAGTTGCCCTTGGCGTTGGTATAGGCGTGGGCGAGATAGCCGTCGGCTAGCCCGGTGACGATACGGCGGCTGTTGGGGTCGGCGTTATAGCCGCCCAGCAGGATGGCCGGGTGCACGATGGGGAAGGAATACGGTTTTTGCCATTGCCAGTTGGGTTCGCGATAAACCTTGCGGCCGCCGAACCAGTTGCTGGCGAACAGCAGGTGGCCCTGCGGGTTGACCTGGATGATGCTGTCGAAGGCTTTGACGGTTTGCATCAGGCGCTCGACGGTGCGCGGGTCGCCCCAGTTGAGGTACAGCAGGGCGCTGTTGAGGTTGATGCCCTCCTCGTACGAGTGCAGCTCGTCGGTTTCGATGGTGGACAGGCCGTTGGTGAACATGCCGTTGCGGTAGTTGGCATCGGACAGCGCCAGCATGGAGGCGTTGAGCATGTCCGGGTCCACACCCATCAGCGCGACGCCGGGCCATTGCTGCACCAGGTCCGAGTCGTCGGAGATGCCGCCGCCGAAATCGCCGTAGGCCACCTGGCGCTGCTCGATCCACCAGCGGATGTAGCGGCGGGTGGCGCTGAGGTCCTGCAGCTGCCAGAACGCCCAGGCGGGCACGCCCTTGGGCACGGCCGGCATCTCGACCGGCAATTCGCTCTGGTTGGCGTAGCTGATGTCGTTCCAGTATTCGCGGCCAAGCGCGTTGTCCGGGTCCACGCGCAGTAGATCGGTGATGTCGGCATCTAGCCGTTTGTAGAGCAGCTGGCGCTTGGAGGTGGTGTGTTCTTCGACCAAAAAGCCCCAGTTGTCTTTGACCTGGTTGAAGCGGTCGGCAACGTGTTCTTTGATGGCCTCAGCGCGCGGTTTGAACACCAGCTGCAATTGGGTGCCGTCGAGCGCCTGGGCATCGAAGCCGGGTGCGGCGGCGGCGATGCTGAGCATGAGGCTGTCGTTGCTGAGGATTCTGTCGCGCAGATCCAGCCATAGCGTGCGCGCTTGACCAGGGACGACTGCGACCGAGACATCGATCATGTCGCGCGCGGGCCAGATGGGGTCCTTGATGCGGATGTTGAGCGGGATGCTGCCGTTGTGGGTGGCTGGCAGGTTCAGCGCCGGCAAGGTGATGGCGATGCCGTCCAGGCCGTCGTGCATGTTTTCCCAGCCGTAGGACCAGCTGCGCATCAGCGGCTGATCCGGCGGCGGGTCGCCCAGGCTGGAGGGCACCAGGATGTGCACGATGGGGTGCTGGTTCGTTGTTGCGGTCTTGTCGCTGGGGCGCTTGCGGGCCGGCGCCTTGGTGGGCAGCGCAATCACGGTCTGGCGTTCGCTTGGTGGGTAGCGGCCAGCGATGACAGCGCGCAGTTCGGCGAGGTTGTCGTAGTCGGGCTGGATGTCGCTGCGCACGGTGTAGCTGAGTTGCGCGCTGCCTTTGGGCACCTCGCCAGGCTGCACGTCATAGGCCCAGATTTCCTGGATGGGGGTTTCCTGCGCGGTGTTGGCAAAGCGCAGGGTGCCGCCGCGGCGCTCGGGGAACTGATCCACGCTGCGCACCACGCCTTGTTGACGTGCGAACAGGGGTTGCGGCTGTGCATTAGGTGCAGCGTAGGTGGCCTGGCCGTAGGCGGCGCCGCGTAGTTCGATACGGTTGAACGGCTCGTCCGGCAGGGTAAGGTCGAGCGCTTTTCCGCCTTCGACATAGGTGTTCCAGTCGGGCAGCTGGAAGTAGTCGTTGCGTCCCGGCAGCCGCGAGCGGTTGTAGACGCCGGGCCAGGTGGTTTCGGCGATGCCGTCGGTGGCCTTCCACATCCATTGCTTGAGGTCGCGCGCGTCGGTGAATTCCACCTTGCGGATGCGGGTGACCGGCGCGGTCAATGCGGGCGGTGCATGGCCGTTGTCCCAGCCGTAGCGATGCAGGAAGGCGGCGTATTGCGCGTCCGCAGCGATGGCGGGTGCGGTGGTGGGTTCCTGCAGGCGCGCGAGTGCGGCCGCGCCGCCGGCGTCGAGCATGCGGTCGTAGATGCGAATCTCGTCGAAGTCGCTGCCGCGCAGGAAGTTATAGCGGCTCTGCACCTGGTGCGGCGACATCACGCGGCCGGCGAGGCCGAACTGGTCGAGCGCGGCGTCGTAATCGAACGAACCGCCATTGGCGCAAGGCGCGCCGCAGTCCACGCGTGCGGCTTCCTTACCGTCCACGTACAGGCGCACGCCGCGGGTTTCGTCCCAGGCAAACGCAATGTGGGTCCAGTCGCTGGCGGCCGGGTTCTTGTCGAGCTTGAACGAGACGCGGGTGCGCGCGAGATTGGCATCGGTGACGAAGGCATCGAAGCCGTGGCCGTTCCAGTCGATGCGCAGCCAGGCCATGTCCCAGCTGGTGTGATCGGCGTAGCCGACGCGGAAGATCACGAACGGCGCTTCGCCGACCGGGTAACGCGAACGCCAGAAGAAGCTGAGGGTGCCGCGCTGGGTGTAGAGGTTGCCGGGCGCATTCCACGACAGTACGCCGTCGTCGGCCCACTCGATGGCGTTGCCGCGTTTGCCGGTGGGCACCAGCGCGATCTTGTCGCGGAAATTGGGCACGCCATCGCCACGGGCGACATCGGCTTGCAGGCTCTGGTCGGCCGAGACGCGGAACAACAATTCCGGTGCATCGGCGGCGGCCGCACGCATCGGCAGCGCAATCAACAACAGCACACTCGTCCACCACTTCTGCACGCTCACTGCCTGACTCCTCAAAAAGCATCGCCGCACGGGGTCACCGCGCGGCGAATATTCGAAACTGCATGGGGATGACAGCCCCACGCCGGCACGGGTCTGCCACATGTCTTGCCCGGCGCCGCGATGGCCTGCATAGACTACGCGGTGCCAGCCTGCGCGTGCATCGCACCTTGGCCGCCACTGGACGCACGCTGATGACCAGGGCGGTGCGTTGTGCGCGGCGCGGGCGGGTTGCCATCCACCACTGCATTGCGTGCAGCGGTGTGCGGCCAGCGGTGCGTCGTACAGATGCGTTGCACCGTCGATCTCGCGCCCGCTACGCGATGTACGTAGCGGGCGGAGATCTCTTGGCGCGACTTGGCTGCACTCAGAACTTGTAGCGCAGGCCCAGCAAGTACTGACGGCCGGTTTCGGTGTACTGCAGCGGCAACTCGCCGGTCTGCGGCGACCACACCCATTCGTCGGACGCTTCGTTGGTGAGGTTGATGCCCTCCAGGCTCAACTCAAGCTGCTTGCTGATCTTGTAGCGCAGCGAGGCGTCGATCATGGTGGTGCCGGTCATGCCGTGCACGCCATCCACGTTGAACCCCGCTTCCGTGCCGGGGGCCTGGGTCAGGTAATCGTCGCGATTGGTGGCCGAGATGCGGCCGGCGAAGGACTCGCCCTCGTAGAACAAGGTTGCATTCCACGACGAGCGCGACAGCCCGGTCAGGTCGTTCTTCATCACCGGTGCGCCGGTGCTGGACAGGTACTGGATCTGCGAATCCACCCAGGTGTAGTTCAGTTGCACGCCCAGGTTGGCCCACTTGCCCGGCAGGAACGTAAATGGCTGGACATAGTTCGCTTCCACGCCCTTCAACTCGCCACCGGGCGTGTTCAACGGAATGCTGAAGGTGAAGTCGTCGTTGATGCTGGCGCCGGTGCCATCCAGCAAGGAGGCCGGCAGGCCACTGCTGGAATACGGGCGCACTTCGCGTGCGGTCTGGATGAAGCTTTCGATGTCCTTGTAGAACACGCCAACGCCCAGCATCGCGCCTTCGTTGAAGTACCACTCCAGGCCAAGATCGACATTGGTGGCTTCGATCGGATCCAGATCCGGGTTGCCGCCGGACACGGTGCGTGCGCCACCGGCCACGGCCACGGTCACACCGGGCGTGAGGCTGCCCAGGCCGGGACGCGACATCACCTTGGCCGCGCCCAGACGCAGCAGCAGGTCGGGCGCGAGCTCGGCCACCAGGTTGAACGAGGGCAGCGTGTTGTTGTACTTGCGGCCCACCGTGGTCAGCGCCGGCGCGTTGTTGATCAACGCATAGCCGGTGGACTCCTGCTCGGTGCGCACATAGCGCACGCCGAAATTCCCCGACAGCGGGATGGAGCCCAGATCGGTGGAGAACTCGCCCATCAACCAGACGCCGCGGTCTTTTTCTTCGACGCTGCGGGTGTTGTTGGCACGCGGCGCCACGGCGTAGGTGCCGGTGTTGCTGTAGATGCCGAGCTGGTTGGCCACGGCATCCAGATTGGGAACGACCCAGTTGGACGGGCTGCCGTTGATGCCCTTCAGGCCTGCCTGCTCGGTCAGGTCCGTCGGCACGATGCGGGTGCCATTGGCAAAGGTCGGCACCGACACTTCGCTGGCGCGACGTAGCTCAACCGTGCTGAAGGTGTAGTCCTTGGCCAGCACGCCACCCTTGAGGCGGAAGCCGGGGCTGATGTTCCAGTTGAAGTCGATCTGCGCCGTATCGAAATCGTTGTCCACCGTCTGCGGACGCAGGCGGATTTCGGCCAGTTCCCACCCGGCAGGATTGGTCGGGTCGATGCCGTAGTTCAGCACCGGCGCGCGGTTGTTGCCACGATAGTCGTAGCTGTACCCGTCGACGTCGTACTTGTCCATGATGATGGTGGTCTGCACCGGGTTCTCGTGCGCCGAGCGCGAGGTACCGACACGGCCGGACACGGAGAAGGCATCGCTGAAGCGATGCTCCAGATCCAGGCTGACCTGCTTGAACTCGGTGTTCCACTCGTCGTGGCGGTTCTCCGAGCGGATATCGACATTGTCGAATTCGCCGTACACCAGCGCGTTGTTGCGGATCTCGCCATTGCGCACGATGGTGGCCGGCTTGCCGTCGCGGTCGGCGCGGCGCGGCGTGCCGCTGTCGCGACCGCGGCTGAAGGAGATGGCCTCGATGTAATGCTCATCGCGCGTGGCGTCGATCTTGGAGTACAGCGCGTCCAGCGAGATGGTGGTGCGGTCGGTGGGCTTCCACTGCAACGACCCGGTCACGCCCAGACGCTGCTGGTCGTGTTCCATCTGCACATAACGCGGGAAGCGCGGGTGGTACACGTCGGCCGAGCGTGCGGCCGCAAATGGCGATGCCGCACTGAAGTTGCCGTTGCTCGTCCCGTTGGCCCAGCGGCCGGTGTTGGAGCCTTCTTCCAGCACCTGCCGCTCGGTGTAGGCCACCGACAGCAACGCGCCGAAGGTGTTGTCGGCCCAGGTATTGGCGATCAACGCCGCCACACGCGGGTTGGCCTTCTCGGCCATGGCGTTGTAGGCCGCCTGGCCACTGGCGGCAAACGTAAAGCCGCTGTAGTCGAACGGGCGCGCGGTGCGCAGGTCGACGGTGGCCCCCAGCGAGCCCTCTTCCACATCGGCCGAGGCCGTCTTGCGTGCGATCAGCTGCGAGAACAGGTCCGAGGCGAAGACGTTGAAATCGAAGCCACGGCCGCGGTTGGTGCCGCCGCTCTGGTCGCCGGCGCCCACGGTGGTGAGCGCTTCCATGCCGTTGATGCGGACGCGGGTGAATTCCGGGCCCAGGCCACGCACCGTGATGGCGCGGCCTTCGCCAGCGTCGCGGGTGATCACCACGCCAGGAATGCGCTGCAGCGACTCGGCCAGGTTGAGGTCGGGGAACTTGCCGATGTCCTCGGCCACGATGGCATCGACCACGCCGGCTTCGCCGCGCTTGATGTCCAGGGCCTTCTCGACGCTGGCGCGGTAACCGGTCACCGTGACAGTGTCCAGGTCAACGGCGGGCTCGGCGGGCGATTGGGCAGCATCTTGTGCGGCAGCCTGGCCGCTCAGCGCCAAGCCGATCGACAGCGCAAGCAAGGTAACCGGTGTCTTCCGGCTGGTGGTCCGAAATTGCATGTCCTCCCCTCCCAAGGGTCCATGAACAATGTGAAATAGCGGGTTGAGAGCGGCAATGACACCGCTGGTCAAAACGACGTTACCAGCTGAATCGTCCCGTAACATCTTGCAGCGCAGCAGAAAACGCCACCAAATTTCCGAAAAACGGGTGCAAGCGGTCACTTCACGTCGCATCATGGCCGTAGCAGCCGGCATTTCGTGCCGGCTAGAATGACACCGATGGTCATCTCAGTGTGCGCCGGCGCCCCCACTCGTCACGCACCACCCAGCCGAGGTAATTGCCGCATGAGCCGTGCCCGTATCCTGTGTTTTGGTGAGTTGTTGCTGCGCCTGGGGGCGCCTGGTCATGAGTTGCTGCTGCAGCAGCCTCGGCTGGATGTGCACTGCGGCGGTGCGGAGGCCAACGTCGGCGTTTCGCTGGCGCATTTCGGCCACGAGGTGGCGATGGTCAGCACGGTGGCGGACAACCCGTTGGGCGCCGCGGTGCTGGGCGAACTGCGCCGGCACGATGTGGATACCCGCCATGTGCGGCGCGTGGACGGCCGCATGGGCCTGTATTTCTTGACCACCGGGGCGATCCATCGCCCCAGCGAAGTGATCTACGACCGCGCCGACTCGGCCTTTGCGCTGGCACCGGCCGACGCCTACGACTGGCCGCGTCTGCTGGAAGGCGCGCAGTGGCTGCACCTGTCGGGGGTGAGCCCGGCATTGGGCGCGGAGGTGGCACAGGCCACGCTGGCGGCGGCACGTGCCGCGCGTGCGGCCGGGGTCAAGGTGTCGTTCGACGGCAATTATCGGCCCAAGCTGTGGCAACGCTGGCAGGGCGATGCGCGCGGCATCCTGCATCAGCTGTTTGCCTGCGCGGATGTGGTGTTTGCCGACTACCGCGACATCGGCGTGGTGCTGGGCGGCGAGTTTGCGCAGGACACGCTGGAAGCGCGCGTGGAAGCGGCCGCGCAGCAAGCCTTCGCTGCCTTCCCGCAGCTGCAGTTGATGGCGTGCACGCAACGCGTGGCGCACAACGTGGACCACCACAGCCTGGGCGCGATGCTGGTGCCGCGCGATGGCGCGGTGGCGCGTGCGCCCAGCGAGGAACTCACCCCCATCATCGACCGCATCGGCGGTGGCGATGCGTTTGCGGCCGGCGTGCTGCATGGCCTGATCGAAGGCTGGTCGTTGGAGGACACGGCGCGCTTCGGCCTGGCCGCCGGTTGCCTGAAGCATTCGATTCCCGGCGATTTCAATCCGCTGTCGGTAGCCGATGTGCAGGCCTGCGTGGGCGATGCGCGGTTTGATGTGAAGCGCTGACGCGCTGGGAATCGGGATTGGGGAATCGGGAATCGGAAGAGCGCTGGATTTCTGCGCTTTTTCTGAAGGTGGTAATCACAGCGCGCGTTCTCTAATGACGAGCAGGCGTTGCGTGCCAGCAGGCGTGGTCTGCGGGCAGTGGGCAGATGCTCGCTAGGTGTTGTCTGCAGCGCTCACGGGTTTCAAGCCGGTCTGCGTGCGCGGCGTTTGTTGATGATCCATGCCATTGCGGTACTCACCAACACCACGCAGACCGATGCCGGAATGCTGAAGAACGACGCAATCAACAGCGCGTTTTGCCACGGCGGTGCCGAGCCGTCCTGCATCACCACGGCGCAGACCACGGTCGTGGTGATCAGCAGATTGATCAGTGCTTTGAGCGCGCCGTGCATCCTGATAAACCGCAACAGCACGGCGCAGACGCCG
The DNA here is from genome assembly GCF_017746015.1 of Xanthomonas sp. A1809. Taxonomy (NCBI): domain Bacteria; kingdom Pseudomonadati; phylum Pseudomonadota; class Gammaproteobacteria; order Lysobacterales; family Lysobacteraceae; genus Xanthomonas; species Xanthomonas sp. A1809. The sequence goes on from NZ_JAGHWZ010000004.1 coordinate 513,448, forward strand.
CTGACCAGAAAGGCCAGGACGAGATGGGCGATGAGTTTGTCCATTGGGGCGGAGATTTGGGATGAGGAAGTGGGATTCGTCACAGCAAAGGCAACCAGCATCGCGTGCCGGTTGTCCTTGCCCCAAAACGTTCGGGTCCGCCGAAGATCAGCGATGCAGCCATCCACCGCTCTTGCCAATCCCTAATCCCCAATCTCTAATCCCGGCAATCACACCAACTCGATGCAATCGAAGGTGACGTCCGTCTCCACATCGGCGTCGTAATCCACGTCGGTGCGCTCGAAGCCGAACAGCTTGAGGAACTCGTGCTTGTAGCCGGCGTAGTCGGTAAGCTCGAACAGGTTCTCGGTGGTGACCTGCGGCCACAACGCCTTGCAGGCGTCCTGCACGTCGTCGCGCAATTCCCAGTCGTCCAGGCGCAGGCGGTTTGCGTCGTCCACCTGCGCCGGCTGGCCGTCTTCGCGGTACAGGCGCTCGCGGAACAGGCGGTCGAGCTGCTCGATGGTGCCTTCGTGCAAGCCCTTTTCTTTCATGATCTTGTAGACCATGGAGATGTACAGCGGCATCACCGGAATGGCCGCGCTGGCCTGGGTGACCACCGACTTGAGCACCGCCACATTGGCGCCGCCACCGCGCTTGGCCAGGCGTGCATTCAAGCGCTGCGCGGTGTGGTCCAGATCGACCTTGGCCTTGCCGAGTGCGCCATGCCAGTAGATCGGCCAGGTGATTTCGGTGCCGATATAGCTGAAGGCCACGCTGCGCGCGCCATCGGCGAGCACACCGGCGCCTTCCAGCGCGTCGATCCACAATTCCCAATCCTGCCCGCCCATCACGGTGACGGTATCTTCGATCTCCTGCGCGCTGGCCGGCTCGATCGAGGCCTGGATGATGGTGTCCTTGTTGGTGTCGATGGCGGTGGCGGTGTAGGTCTGCCCGATCGGCTTGAGCGCCGAGCGCTTCACTTCGCCGCTGCCCGGCAGCTTGCGTACCGGCGAGGCCAGCGAATACACCACCAGGTCGACCTGGCCGCCCATCTCGGTCTTGATCAGCTCGATCACCTGCGCGCGTGCGGCATCGGAAAACGCATCGCCATTGATCGACTTGCTATACAGCCCGGCCGCCTTGGCATGTTTGTCGAATGCGGCCGAGTTGTACCAGCCGGCCGTGCCGGCCTTGCTGGCGGTGCCGGGCTTTTCGAAGAACACGCCCAGCGTGTCCGCACCGAACCCGAAGGCAGCGGTGATGCGCGAGGCCAGGCCGTAGCCGCTGGACGCGCCGATCACCAGCACTTTCCTGGGGCCGTCAGTGCGTACGCCACGCGCACGCGTTGCGGCAATCTGCTCGAGCACATTGCGCTCGCAGCCAAGCGGATGCGTGGTGGTGCAGATGAAACCGCGCACTTTGGGATGGATGATCAACGTGGACTCCTGGTCAGCAAGATGCTGGCGGCATCTTAGTGCGTGTGGCGCGCGCGAAACAGCCTGATGCGTAACACACGCCGCTGTATGGAAGCACGTGAGGCCCACCGCGGGGCAGCCTGACGCCAGCACCTGCGCGCGCGCCGTAACGAACAGCGACCGCAATCGACTTACCCGGCAGCGGGCTGTGCTACGTTTCGGCCCTGCCGTGCCGTGCCTGGCCGCGCCTGAGGGCGATTGTCGAGGCCCCTTCCAGTTGTGCGACCGGTTATTTGAGCGATGTCTCTTCGAAGCGAGCGCGTCACGCAGCTGGGCTCCGTTCCGCGGTTCCGTCTTGGGCCATTGCTGGTCGAGCCCGAGCGGCTGACGCTGATCGACGACGGCCAGACCATCACGCTGGAACCGCGCATGATGGAAGTGCTGATCGCGCTGGCCGAGCGCGCCGGCGAGGTCATCAGCGCCGAGCAGTTGTTGATCGAGGTGTGGCACGGCAGCTTCTACGGCGATAACCCGGTGCACAAGACCATCGCCCAGCTGCGCCGCAAGCTCGGCGACGACAGCCGCCAGCCGCGCTTCATCGAAACCATCCGCAAGCGTGGCTACCGGCTGCTGCCGAAGGTGGTGTTTCCCGACGATTACCGCGGTGCGGTGATCGGTCCGCAGGCGTGGGGGCACGGCAACCCGTACATGGGGCTGCAGGCATTCGACCCGGCACATGCAGACGTGTTCTTCGGCCGCAGCCATGCGATTGCGCAGGTGCTGGGCGCGTTGCGCGCGCAATTGCACAGCCAGCGTGGCCTGGTGCTGGTGAGCGGCGCCAGCGGCTGCGGCAAGACCTCGTTGCTGCGCGCCGGCGTGGTGCCGTTGCTGTGCCAGCCCGGCGGCCTGGATGGGCTGGAGGCCACCGCGGTGGCGTACTGCAACCTGGCGCAATGCCGCGGCGGCGATGTGCTGGATACGCTCGCACGCGCATTAAGCGAGTGGGCACCAGGCGGGCGCGCGGTGTTGTCGCCAGCGCAGACGGCACGCCTGCCCGAATGGCTGCAGCAACCTGCGCCGCTGCATGCGGCCATCGACGAGGCGATGCGCCAAACCGGCCCGGCGCGCGAGAACGTGCACACCCGGCGCCATCTGCTGCTGGTCATCGACCATGCCGAAGCGATGGTGGCCACGCCCGGCATCACGGCCGCCGATCGCGCTGCACTGGCGGCCGCCTTGCACGCGCTGTGCGCCAGCGCGCACGTGGCCGTGCTGATGCTCACCCGCAGCGATTTTTATCCGCGCCTGATCGATGCGCTGCCGGACATCGTCGAGCTCAAACGCGGCGATGGGCACGTGGATCTGCTGCCGCCACGCGATGGCGAGATTGGCCAGATCATCCGCGTGCCGGCAGCGATGGCCGGGCTGCGCTTCGAAGAAGACCACAGCGGCGCCGGCCGCCTGGACGATGTGCTGCGCGATGCCACCACGCGCCAGCCCGATGCGTTGCCGTTGCTGCAACATCTGCTGCATGCCCTGCATGCGCAGCGCAGCGACGACGGCTTGCTGACATTTGCCGCGTATCGCGCCCTGGGCGGCCTGGAAGGCGCGCTGGCGCATCATGCCGAGCAGACGTTTCGCGCATTGCCCTCCAATGCGCAGGCCGCGTTGGGCGAAGTGCTGACGCTGCTGAGCGTGATCCACCCCGACAGCGATGCCGTCACCGCGCGGCGTGCGCTGTGGTCGGCATTGCCGGCGAGTGGCGCAGCGCGCGTGCTGGTGGATGCGTTCGTGCATGCGCGCCTGTTCGTCAGCGAGCTGGTAGCCGGCGAACCGGGCTTTGCGGTCGCGCACGAAGCCTTGTTGCGGCAGTGGCCGCGTGCGGCCGAGTGGATCCATGAAAACCGCCGCCTGCTGCAGGCGCGCAAGCGGCTGCAACTGGCGGCACAACGCTGGGCCGCCGAAGGCCGGCGCAGCGATCACTTGCTCAACAGCGGCCGCCCGCTGAGCGAAGCACGCGAGGCTGCGCGACGCATGCCGCAGGATCTGGACGCCCTGGATCATGCCTTCCTGCGCGCCTGCGAACGCTCGCAACGCCAGCGCCGCAGCGTATACGCCGCCGCCGCCGCACTGCTGGTGGTGCTGGCCAGCGCCTCGCTGCTGCTCGGCTGGCAGGCGCGCCAGGCCCAGCAAGTGGCCGAACAACGCCGCGATCAAGCGCAGCAACTGGTGGGCTACATGCTGGGCGATCTGGCCGAGCAGTTGCGCACCGTGGGCAACCTCAAACTGCTCGATAGCGTCGGCAGCCGTGCGCTGCGGTATCTGGAGGATCTGCCCGAGTCGGGCATGGCAACCGGTGATCTGATCAACCACGCACGTGCGCTGCGTACCACCGGCGAAGTGCTGATGAATCAGGGCAAGCTGGAAGAGGCGCAGGCCGCATTCACGCGTGCCGCGTCCACTGCCGAGCAGGCGCGTACCCAGGCGCCGGACGCAGTGGAGGCGCATGCGGAAATAGGTCAGACGGCGTATTGGCTGGGCAACATGGCCTATCGCAGCAAACAGTTTCCGTTGGCGCGCACCCATTGGTCGCAGTATCTGGCCGCCAGCGAATGGTTGGTGCGCACCGCGCCGGATGATCCACACTGGCAACTGGAGTTGTCGTACGCGCTCAACAATCTTGGCACGCTGGCGCGTAGCGAAGGGCAGGCCAACACGGCGATCGGCTTGTTCGCCCGCTCGATCGCGCTCAAACGCCAAGTATTGGCGCGTACCCCAGACAACGCGTCCGTGCGCTATGAGCTTGTCGACAGCCTTTCCTGGCTGAGTCTGGCGCAGGAAACCCAGGGCCTGCTGGCACCGGCCGAACAGGGCTATCGCGAACAGATCGAAACACTGCGCCTGCTAGTGCAGCACGATCCCGATGCCAACGCCTGGCGACGGCGCATGGCCACCTCGTTGGTGCGCACCTCCAATCTGGCGCTGGCACGCGGTCACCTGGCGCAGGCGCAAGCCGACGCGCAAGCCAGCGTGGGGATGCTGGAACCACTGGTCGCGCAACAGCCGGACAACCGCACCTGGCGCCGCGATCTGGCGCATGCCTATGCGCAGGCCGGCTGGGTGGCCGCGCTGGACGGGCACGCCGCTGCTGCCACACGCCAACTCACCCAGGCGCGGCAAACGCTGGCAGGCGTGCTGGCGCACCAGCCGCTGCCGGAATGGGAATGGCTGGACGCTATCATCGCACTGCGCTTGAATCGGGTGCAGGGACTGCACGGCGACCGTCAGACGGCCAGTCTGGCGGCGATCGTGGCGCGGCTGGATGCCTTGCATCAGGCCAAACCGGCCGACCTGATCGGCGTGTCGGCGCTGGCGACTGCATTGGTCTGGTATGGCGAACAGCTGGACGCCAGCGGCGATCACGTCGGTGCACGCGCCGCCTGGCAACGTGCCGTGGCAGTGCTCGGCGCCGATATCGGCAATAGTCACGACAAGACCTTGCTCGACCCCTGGATTCGCGCACAGATTCATCTGGGTCGGCGCGCTGCCGTGACGCAACAGCTCGGATGGCTGTATCAAGCGGGCTACCGCCACCCGGGATTCGTTTCCCTCTATGCCCCGCTCTTCAAGGAATCACCAACGTCATGACCGATCCCAAGATCATCCCCATCACACTGACCGTGGCGCACGTTGAGTTCGGCGGCAATACCGGCAGGGGCGCCTACTTCTACAGCTTCTCGCCGGACCTGCTCATCTGTGGCAAAGGCGAACAGGGCGTGACCCTGCGCTACGCGTTCTGCAAATCGGTGCCCCACCGCTTCAAGATCATCAGCCTGCTGAATTCCGATTCGACGGGGCAGATCGGCCCGGCGGAAATTGCCTCCGACGGCAGTTGGGTGCAGGTGGTCAATGCCAATGAAAACCGGACACTGATCTTTTTCAGCGTGGTGGTGAAAGATACCCACACCGGCACGCATTTCAGCTGCGACCCCCAGGTCGGCAACGATCCGGAAATTTCGCCGACCGAATTCGGGCGTCACTGATCCTTGGGTCCATCTCCGTCCGACGGTTCGCCGCCGGACGGGAGCCATCGCGCGATCGAGCGATGGCTCAGTTGCACACAATAAGAGACCCGGCCGCCGCGGACCTCCTGCATGCGCGATGAGCCTGCATGCAGGTGCTCAGTTGGTGTCCCGAACGTAGGTATCGATTGCCTTGGGCGTCAGGGCAATCACGCGACCTGCAGGAAAACTGGATATCACATAGTTGTCTGGCGCATCGCTTTTGAAAGGCACGTCGAACGTGGACGCTAGAGTGCGCGCCCACCCTTCCGGGTAGGTGCTGCCGCTGACATGGACAACACTCATCGAAGGCCAATGCACTTGGCGTTTTGTCTGCGGATCCGTCAGGTCGGCCTGGCCGATCAGCACCCGACGCGATTGGAGAGGATGTGTTTTGGCACGTGCTGCTGGCTGCAGCTTGAAGCTATAGGTTCCGCTTTCAGGGTAATACAGCTCGATGATCGATGCCGGTGAGGCGACGGTGACTTGAAATTCTTTCTCGTACCCGGCCTTGGCTGACCTGGTGCCCTCAAGCAGGCGCCACTGGTGATCGGCAATCGGACGCGCCGATACGATGACCGCGCCCCCTTGTTCCAGTATCGGCGCGTCGAGGGTCACGATCAGTCGCGACGATAACGTCGGCTGCTTTGCACAGCCGGTGGCGGCCATGAGCAAACATGCGATAGCCAAAACGGCGCAGCCAATCCGATACCTGCCCATCGTGTCACTTCCTCAACGCTGCACACCAGCATGGCCGCTCCATGCGGCCTTGCGTCTTTATACGTTCCTTCGCATCGACCGTGTTGCTGCGCGTCTAGCGCGTGTCGCCCGATCCTGCAGGATGACGGCGTGCTGCTGCCAGCACGCGGCATCGATCTGGCGCCGCATGCACTGCATGGCGCCTGCTCCTTGCCGCCGCTGCGGGCGTGGTGCATCCCAGGTAACCCTAGGAGCGTGGCTAGATGTCGGCCAACCTGCGCAGACGCTCGTCGCGCTCGGTTCCGTTGCTGAAAGCCGGCTTGATCTGGCCACGGCTCGACCACGTGCCGGCCGTGCCCGTGCCGATGCCCGCGCATTCAGGGTCATCGGTTTGGCCGACCTGGCGTGGGCGACTCGCCAGACCTTGCCGGCAACCTTCTCCATCGAAGCGCCTGATCAGTCGATCACAGGCATGGGCAGCAGTTCCCTGCACTGCCGACGCGCATCCCACGACGACCCGCATGTCGCGTTCGGCGACCGTTTGGATCGGCAGGGCTGCGCGGGGCCAACTGACCGGCAATTCGGCCTGGGTCGACGCCCCCCAGGCGCTGGTGAACAGCACGACGATCAGCATGATGAGGATTCGGACCAGGCGCATGACGGACTCCGCAGCAGACCGGAGCGCGGCGCGTCCCCGGGCGGCGTCGCTGGCCGCCGGATCACCCTTCATGCGCGGCCCCGCGCCAGACCTGACGGCAACCTTACGGTTGCTGGCCGACGCTGGCGGTTGCCCATAAACCCTTATGGAACAGTCACATAGAAATGCAGGCCTGAACGAGCTCGGCACTCGGGACAGCGTGTGGGCGGGGCGAAACGGCAGCAAGTGGTATTGGCCGTACCCTCACCCCCAACCCCTCTCCCGAGGGGAGAGGGGCTTGCTTCGTATCGGGCAGCGAGCAGACTTCGGTCCCCTCTCCGTTCGGAGAAGGTGGCGCGTCGTTGCAGATGGCGATGCGCGCTGGATGCATGGCGGGATCGGCCGGTGAGGCCGACTGCAAGTTCAGGCCACGGCTGAGCTCGTTCGCGTTGGCTGTCTTCCGCCGTACCCTCACCCCAACCCCTCTCCCGGAGGGAGAGGGGCTTAGGTTCTCTTTAGCTCTAGGGCTTTCCGATCCGGTCCCCACCTGCCCGCTTTTCCGAATCCCCAATCTCGAATCCCAAATCCCGATTCCCGATTCCCCGCCCTCAAATCACCCGCAACGTGATCGCCTTCAACACCGCCCGGGTGCGGTCGCGGGTGCCCAGCTTTTCCAGGATGGTGGAGACGTAGTTCTTCACCGTGCCTTCGGCCAGGAACAGGGTGCGGGCGATTTCCTTGTTCGAATAGCCGCCGGCCAGCAGGCGCAAGATCGCCACCTCGCGTTCGTTGAAGGTCTCCCGCGGGGCCTGCTGGTCGCGGAACTGGTAGCGGGCGCGCACCGGGTCGGTGCTGACCGGCTGCAGCAGGGTGTCGCCTGCGGCAACGCGCTCGATCGCCTCGCGCAGGTCTTCCGGGGCGGCGTCCTTGAGCAGGAAGCCCTGTGCGCCGGCCTCGCTGGCGCGTAGCAGCAGGTCGCTGTCGTCGAAGGTGGTGAGCAGCAGCACGGGGGTGCGGTCGCCGCGGGCGCGCAGCTGCTCCAGTGCCTGGATGCCGTCCAGGCCGGGCATGCGGATGTCGCTGAGCACCACGTCCACCGTATGGATGGCCAGCGCATCCAGCAGGCCCTGGCCGTCGTCGGCCTCGCACACCACCTCCACGCCCTGCTGCTGCAACAACGCGCGCAAGCCGGCGCGCACCAGGATCTGGTCGTCGGCCAGGGCAATACGACGTGAACTCATACCGGTAGTCTCGCAATCAGGTGCATGCCGCCTGTGGGTGTGCGGCCAAGGTCCAGCTGGCCATGCAATGCGGCCAGGCGTTCGCGCATGCCGGTAATGCCGTTGCCTTCGCGGATGCGCTCGGCGCGGCGGCCATCGTCGCAGATGTCCACGTGCAACTGTGCGCCTTCGCAATGCAGGTGCACGGCCACTTCATCGGCGTCGGCATGCCGCACGGCATTGGTCAGCGCTTCCTGCACCAGCCGCAGCAGCAGCTCGGCCACGCGCGCATCGGTGACACGCACGTCGGCATCGATCTGCAGGCGCAGCGTCGGGCGCGGGAACGGGGCGGCCAGCGCGCGCAAGGCGGTCTGCAGGTCCAGGCCCTGGTCGTCGCGCAGCGATTGCACCACGTTGCGGATGTCCGACAGCAGTTCAGCCGATAACTGCTCCACCACCGCCACCTCGTTGCGCTGCGCCAGGGCCGGGTCGGCGCTGAGCAGGCGCAGGTTGATGCGCATGGCGGTGAGCTTGTGCCCGGCCACATCGTGCAACTCGCGCGCCAGCCGCAAACGCTCGGCATCGCGCGCACTGTCGGCCAGCAGCGCGCGGGTGGCCAGCAGATCGGCGTTGACGTAGGCCAAGGTGTCGCGCGCCCGCTCGGCACTGCGGGCGTAATGCGCGGTGAGTGCGGCAAAGGCCTGGAAGCCGGCATAGATGCTCACGATCAACAAGGCCCGATCGAAGCCGGCGTGCACTAGCACCGCGTACATGCCCGCGTTCAACACCAGCGCCAGCAGCAGCACGCGCAACGGCGGCCAGGTCATGCCCGCCTGCGCCACCAGCATCACCAGCAGGACCGGCGCGGTGCCGGCACGCGGCTCCATCCAGACCAGCAGCAAGGCCAACGCCGCCTGCAGCAGGGTGGCCACCGTGCGCAATGCATGCGTTTGCGGCAACACGGTGTGCACGACGAACAATGCGGTAAAGCCGGCCAGCGCGCCCCAGCGCCAGGCACCGTAGGCAGACGCATCGGGCATGAACGACAGCGCGACCGCGGCAATGGTGAACGCAGCGGCCAGGCGCAGGGGGTGCAACAGGTGGCGGAAGGAAGAGTTCATGCGGCGATGCTGACCGCCATGCAGGCGCTCGGCAATGGTGCGCAGGCAGAAGGTGACTTCTGGCAGGTGGGATCGATGACCTGCGGCCCCTGGTATGGGTGCAGTGCGCGCGCAGACTGGCCTCATCCACTCACCGCGTTGCCAAGGAGTCACACCATGTCCGCTTCCAGTCTGTTCATCGCGCTCAATCTGGTCTGGGGTGGCTATGAGCTGCTGCTCAGCCGCCGTCGCCGCGCCGGCGATGGTGGCGCGCACGATCAAGGCACCCTGAAATACCTGTGGCGCGTGTTGTCTGCGGCGGTGGCCGTTGCAGTGATGCTGGCCTACAGCGGCCTGGCGCACTGGCCGCTGGGTTGGGCGGGGCCGCTGCAGTGGGCCGGCTGCGCCTTGATCGGCAGCGGGCTGGCGTTGCGCGTGTGGGCCATCCAGGTGCTGGCGCGCTGGTTCACGGTGGACGTGACCATCCAGCCCGATCACCAGTTGGTGCGTCGCGGTCCGTATCGCTGGCTGCGGCACCCGTCGTACACCGGCGCGCTGCTGGCGTTTTACGGGCTGGCGCTGGGCATGGGCAATGCGTTGTCGGTGATGGCGATCGTGGTGCCGGTGACCTGGGTCTTCCTGTACCGCATTCGCATCGAAGAGGCCGCGTTGCAGCGCGCCTTCCCGGTGGCTTACCCGGCGTATGCGAAGCAGAGCCGGCGCCTGCTGCCGCTGGTGTGGTGACGGCGCAGACAGCAGCGGCGTCGCGCATGGATGCCAGGCAGTGCTTCGTCTGCTTGCACCCAGGTTCGGCCCACACGACATGCAACCTGGCGTGCTGCTGCAAGTATGGGCGACCCCTCACGGTCCGATCTGCGACGGCCGCCAGCGCAGCAAGGTGGATACGCTGCGTACGATCGGTCTCACCGCGTCGCATCCCTATCGTTGCCAGGAGAGTTGCATGCTCGCCCGTCCCTATCCCGTTGTTGCGCTCGCATGGCTGCTCGGCAGCGCCGGCGTGCACGCCGCCGACCTGAACGTGGACGTCAGCGGCTTGCGTTCGCAACAAGGCAAGCTGCGCATCGCGGTGATCGCCTCGGCCGCACAACTGGACAGTGCACAGCCGCCGGTGCAAGCGCAGACGCTGCCAATCACCAGCAGCACACCGCACATCCAGTTCAAGAATCTTCCGCCCGGCCGTTATGCCGTGATGATCAATCACGACGAAAACGCCAACGGCAAGCTGGACACCAACCTGATCGGCATGCCGGTGGAAGGATACGGCTTCAGCAACAACCCCACCGGCATGCGCAAGCCTGGCTTGGACGAGATCGTCTTCGACCTGCCGGCCAGCGGGAAGCGCATCAGCGTGCAAATGCGCTGACACCGGCACGCGATAGGAGCGCTGCCATGCACCGTCGTCGCTTTCTGCAATCCCTGTTGGCCGCCGGCGGCAGCGCTGCGCTCGGCAGCTGGATGTTACGCAGTCTGCCTGCACACGCCGCAGAAGCGGCAGCGTTTCATACACAGGTGCAGCGCACACCGTGGCTGCTGGGCTGGCGCAGCGTGACCAGCCCCACCTTCGGGCCGACCACCACGGCAGTGCAGGGCAAGCTTCCCGAAGGACTGGCAGGCAGCCTGTATCGCAATGGCCCGGCCTGGACCGAGCGCGCCGGGTTCCGCTACGAACACTGGTTCGATGGCGATGGCATGGTGCATCGCTGGCAGCTGGGCGGCACCCAGGTGCAGCACGTCGGGCGCATGGTGGCGACGCATAAATTCACCCAGGAACAGCAGGCCGGGCGTTTTCTGTATCGCGCCGCTGGCACCTCCGTGCCCGACATGCAGCCGGTCCGCAATAACGACGACGTCAACACCGCCAATACCTCGGTGGCGATGCTCAATGGCCGGTTGTTCGCATTATGGGAAGCGGGATCGGCGATCGAGCTGGATCCGGATGCGTTGCGCACGCTCGGCCCGGTGACCTGGCGCGACGATCTGGCTGCGATGCCGTTTTCCGCACACCCATTGATCGACCGCGACGGCAGCGCATGGAACTTCGGCTCAATCAATGCGGCAGGCGCCAGCGGCGTGGTGCTCTGGCACCTGGGCGCAGATGCCACGTTGCGTCACGTGCAGCTGCTGCACACCGACGCCCCCGGCTATATGCACAGCTTTGCCATGACAGATCGGCATTTGATTCTGGTCATGGCGCCGTACCGCCGGCTGGACGGCGAGGGCGCGTTCTTCGAAAGACTGCGCTTTACGCCCGAAGCGCCATCGCGGATTGCGGTGGTGCCCAAGGATGCGTTGGACCAACCACGCTGGTTTGAAGCCGACTTTGCGGTGGCATACCACTTTGCCGACGCCTATGCGCATCGCGACCGCATCGTGGTGCGCGCCATCGTGTACGACGATCCGGAGCAGGCGCGCTCGCCAATGCGTGCGGCCATGCACGGCGACCCGGCGGCCGCACCATCACAGGTGCAACTGCGCAGCCTGCATCTGGACCTGAGCAACGGCCGCGCGCACTGGCAGCCGCATCCGGTGGATAATCTGGAATTGCCGTTGTACGACCTCCGCACCCCGACCACCACCGGCGCACGCCTGTATGCGCCATGCATCGATGGGCCCGACAACTCGCCGTTCCTCAATGCCGTGGCCGGCTATGACCTGGAACGCGACCGCCGCCAGGTGCATCGCTACGGGCCGGACGTGCTGGCCGAGGAACATGTGTTCGTCCCCAGGCCCGGCAGCGACCGCCCAGACGATGGCTGGTTGGTCGGCACCGTGCTGGACACCCGCCGCGGCCGCACCGGGCTGATGGTGCTGGACGCACGACATATCGATGCCGGGCCGGTGGCCCAGGCATGGCTTCCGTACGCGCTACCGCTAGGGTTTCACGGGCATTTTGCGCCCGCCTAGGCGGGCGCACAGCAACGGGCATGGCACTGCGTCGAGCCACATCCAGACCTAGAGTGCCGACTCGCTGCCCCGGTGCCGTGCCGTCTTGGATGGATCGTCTTACACTCGGCCGCTCCCCGCCGCTGCCGTCCCCTCTTCGATGATCATTTCCGCCGCTTCCGACTACCGCGCCGCTGCGCAAGCACGCCTGCCGCCCTTCCTGTTCCATTACATCGATGGCGGCGCGTATGCCGAACACACCTTGCGGCGCAATGTCTCGGACCTGGCCGATGTAGCGCTGCGCCAGCGGGTGCTGCGCAATATGTCGGATCTGCGCCTGAGCACCGAGCTGTTCGGCGAAACCCTGGCGATGCCGGTGGCATTGGCGCCGGTCGGCCTCACTGGCATGTATGCACGCCGCGGCGAAGTGCAGGCCGCGCGTGCGGCGGCCGCGCGCGGCATTCCCTTCACCCTGTCCACGGTGTCGGTGTGCCCGATCGAAGAAGTGGCGCCGGCCATCGAACGGCCGATGTGGTTCCAGCTCTATGTGCTCAAGGACCGTGGCTTCATGCGCAATGCGCTGGAACGGGCCAAGGCCGCGGGCGTGACCACGCTGGTGTTCACCGTGGACATGCCCACGCCGGGCGCGCGCTACCGCGATGCGCACTCGGGCATGAGCGGGCCCAATGCCTCGCTGCGGCGCATGCTGCAGGCAGTGACGCACCCCGGCTGGGCGTGGGACGTGGGCTTGCTCGGCAGGCCGCACGATCTGGGCAACATCTCCGCCTACCGCGGCAGCCCCACCGGCCTGCAGGATTACATCGGCTGGCTGGGCGCCAACTTCGACCCGTCCATTGCCTGGAAAGACCTGGAATGGATCCGCGAATTCTGGACCGGGCCGATGGTGATCAAGGGCATCCTGGACCCGGAGGACGCGCGCGATGCGGTGCGCTTCGGCGCCGACGGCATCGTGGTCTCCAACCACGGCGGCCGTCAGCTCGACGGCGTGCTGTCCAGCGCACGCGCGCTGCCGGCCATTGCCGATGCGGTAAAGGGCGAACTGAAGATTCTGGCCGATTCGGGCATCCGCAGCGGGCTGGATGTGGTGCGCATGCTCGCGCTCGGTGCCGATGCGGTATTGCTGGGCCGCGCGTTCGTCTACGCGCTGGCGGCCGCCGGGCAGGCCGGCGTGGAAAACCTGCTGACCCTGATCGAAAAGGAAATGCGCGTGGCGATGACGCTGACCGGCACGCATTCCATCGCCGAGATCAGCGCCGACGCGTTGAGCCGGGTGACGCGCGAGCGGGCAGAGACGATCTCGCCTTGACGCCGCAAGACCGTCGCGCGTGATCGAGCGCTGTGAGCGGTTCGCCAGGCAGCTGACAGAAAGTGCCTCACCATTCGCGGCCAAGCGCGCGCCGACAGGCGGGCATGCCGCCCGTACCGTCCGTGCTGCGCCCCCGCCTATCCCGCCTTGCGCCTGGGCGCGGCCGTCTTGGCGGCAGTCTTCTTGGCCGCCTTGCCTGCGGTCTTCCTGACGGCTTTCTTCGGCGCTTTCTTGGTCGCCGCTTTCTTTGCAGGTGCGCTTGCCGTTTCGGCCGTGCTGGATTTCTTGGCTGGCGTGCGCGTATTGGCCTGCAGGCTCTTCTGCAGCAACGACATGAAGTCCACCACGTTGGTGGTGGCGTCTTCGTGCTGAGGGGGTTCCACGTCCACGGTGGTCGTACCGCCCTTTTCCTGGATGCGCTTGCGCAAGATCTTTTCCAGCTTGCCGCGGAATTCGTCGTGGTAATTCTCCGGCTGCCAGGTGCCGGACATCGACTCGATCAGCTGCTTTGCCATCTCCTGTTCCTTGGGCGTGATGCGGTACTCGCCCACCGCACCGGCCGGCAGCTTGAAGTCCTGCGGGTCCACCACCTCCTGCTGATAACGCAGCAGCAACAGGATCAATGCATCGCCCTGCGGCATCACCGCCGCCAGATACTCGCGGGTGCGGATCACCACCTTGGCAATGCCCACCTTGCCGGTGTCGCGCAAGGTTTCGCGCAACAGCACGTACCCCTTTTCGGCCTTCTTGCCCGGCACCAGGATGTAGGGCTTTTCGAAATAGCGTGGGTCGATGTCGGCTGCATCGACGAAGGTTTCCACCTCGACCGTTTCATGGCTTTCCGGCGCCGCAGAGCGGATATCCTGTTCTTCGACGATGACGTAGCTGCCCTTGTCGTATTCGAATGCCTTGACGATCTCCTTCCACGGCACCTCATCGCCGGTGTCGGCATTGACGCGTTCGAAGCGGATCGGTTTTTTGTCGCGCGAATCCAGCATCCGGAAATGCAGATCCACCTTGCGCTCGCCCGACATCAACGACACCGGCACGTTGAGCAAGCCGAAGGAAAGGGTGCCGGTCCAGATCGGTCGTGCCATCAGTGCGCTGCTCCATGAATTGCGGCTTCGGGAATGTGGTCCAGGGCCAGCCAGGCATCTTCGACAATGTCGCGCACATGCGGCCAGTCCAGTCGCGAGGCTCCACGCATGCTGTCCCACTGCGCAGCCAGGGCCTGCTCGCAATCGATGTCGGCCCCGCGCGGCCAATCGGCAGCGTGGGTGATCCGCGCAAACGCATAGGCCGGCGACAAATCGCGCCAGGTGGGCCCGCCACGCCGGCGGCGGCGCTGGTAATCGGCCAGGCTGTAGCAATGGAAATCCTGCGCCACGCCAGCCGTATCCGGCATGCGTGACTTGCGCGGCGCGCGCCTGGGCGGAGCGGGCTCGACATGGGCACTGAACAGGCGACGGTCGGGACGGCGATCCTGGGGGCGCATGGGCGGCTCCACGGTGCGGCATGGGGGCTGACATCAGTAACGCCGCTGCCGTGAGCCATGCGTGAGAAATTCGCTTGCATTGCGCGATTTGCGTGCCCTTCACCGCAGGCGCGGTGAACTGCTCGCCCATCTTGCTGTTAGGAGTCCACCATGTCCCGCGACCCGTTACGCGACCAACCCACCCAGCCGGGCGAACAACACGGCAAGCGCGACGCCGAACACTATGAAGACCGCGGCGCCGGCGGTGCGCCCGGGCGCCTGATTCCTGCCGATGACCAGACGCCGGCCAAGAAGCCGGGAAGCGCGCCATCGACGGGGACCGATGGCTGAAGAGGTATTCCTGGCGGGTCTCTGGCTGAAAGCGTGGGTTGAAACACAAACCAACCTGCACCAGGCCGATCCGTGATCACGGGGCAAATCTCACCGCGTCGCTCACGCCCGGCCGGCCTGCTGCAACCGTGCGAATTCATCATCGTCAAACAGCCGCGACCGCACCAGGAAGCGCACCCCCTCCCCATTTTCCAGCGAAAACATGCCACCGCGCCCCGGCACCACATCGATGATGAGCTGGGTGTGCTTCCAGTATTCGAATTGCGGCGCGCTGATGTAGAACGGCGCGCCGCCAATCTCGCCCAGCAAGACGTCGCGGTCGCCGACGATGAATTCGCCGACCGCAAAACACATTGGCGAAGACCCATCGCAGCAGCCGCCGGATTGGTGGAACAATACATCGCCATGCTGGGCACGCAGCTTGTCGATCAGCTGCAGTGCCGCCAGCGTGGCCGTTACCTGCGCCGGCAGCTCAGTGCGCGTGGTGCTGTCTTGCATCGGCTAACTCCCGCGGCCGCTCCGGCCGCCTTGTCGAGCACCATATCCTGCCGCTGTGTGCGGGCGTGCATGCACGCGGACACCGTGTGCATGCCTTTGCATCGATGGTTCAACAGAACAAGCCCAGCTGGCTTTCGTGTGCGCAAACATCGAGGCGATCAGCCACGCAGGTGCCGTTAGAAAAACCCCAGCGCCTTCGGCGAATAGCTCACCAACAGGTTCTTTGTCTGTTGATAGTGGTCGAGCATCATCTTGTGATTTTCGCGGCCGATGCCCGACTGCTTGTACCCGCCAAATGCAGCATGCGCCGGGTAGGCGTGATAGCAGTTGGTCCACACGCGGCCAGCCTGGATCGCGCGGCCCATCCGATACAGGCGCGAAGCGTCGCGACTCCAGAGGCCGGCACCCAGGCCGTATAGCGTGTCGTTGGCGATCGCCAGCGCGTCGGCTTCGTCCTTGAAGGTGGTGACCGAGACCACCGGGCCGAAGATCTCCTCCTGGAACACGCGCATCTTGTTGTGCCCCTTGAACACCGTGGGCTTGACGTAAAAACCCTCGGCCAGGTCGCCCTCGAGCGTGTTGCGCTCGCCGCCGATCAGCACTTGCGCACCTTCCTGCTTGCCGATATCGATGTAGGAGAGAATTTTTTCCAGCTGCTCACTGGACGCCTGCGCACCGACCATGGTGTTGGGATCGAGCGGATTGCCCTGCTTGATCGCCGCCACGCGCGCAAGCGCCTTTTCCATGAACCTGTCGTAGATGGATTCCTGGATCAGCGCGCGCGACGGGCAGGTACACACTTCGCCTTGATTGAAGGCGAATAGCACGAAGCCTTCCACCGCCTTGTCGAGAAAATCGTCGTCTTCGGCCATCACATCGGCGAAGAAGATGTTGGGCGATTTGCCACCCAGCTCCAGCGTCACCGGAATCAGGTTCTGGCTGGCGTACTGCATGATCAGCCGGCCGGTGGTGGTTTCGCCGGTGAACGCAATCTTGGCGATGCGCGGGTTGCTGGCCAGCGGCTTGCCGGCCTCCAGGCCGAAGCCGTTGACCACGTTCAACACGCCAGGCGGCAGCAGGTCGCCGATGAGTTCCATCAACACCAGGATCGAGGCAGGCGTCTGCTCTGCCGGCTTCATCACCACGCAGTTGCCGGCGGCAAGCGCCGGCGCCAGTTTCCAGCACGCCATCAGCAGCGGGAAATTCCACGGAATGATCTGCCCCACCACGCCCAACGGTTCGTGGAAGTGATACGCGATGGTGTCGCTGTCGATCTCGGAAATACCGCCTTCCTGCGCGCGGATGGCACCGGCGAAATAGCGGAAGTGGTCCACGCACAATGGCACGTCGGCATTGAGCGTTTCGCGCACCGGCTTGCCGTTGTCCCAGGTCTCGGCGTACGCGAGCAGTTCGAGATTCTGTTCGATGCGGTCGGCGATCTTGAGCAGTACGTTAGAGCGCTCGGTGGTGGAGGTCTTGCCCCACGCCTCCTTGGCCGCGTGCGCAGCATCCAGCGCCGCTTCGATATCCGGAGCGGTGGAGCGCGCGATCGAGGTAAAGATCTTGCCGTTGATCGGCGTGATGTTGTCGAAATACTGACCACCCTTCGGCGCGACCCACTTGCCGCCGATGAAGTTGTCGTAGCGCGGTTTGAAGATCGACTGCGGATCGGTGTTGAGCGGCTTGGTGGCAGGTTGCGCGTTCATCGTGATCTCCTGGCAAGTGGTCCGATGCGAACGTGTATACCCGCGCAAGTGCTAGCGCAATGTCATGTGCGATGCTGTTGCGCTGCGTCATCGTGGAACCGGGATTGACCCTGCCATTCCCGCGAAAAATACGCTGCAGCGCGTCATCGGCCTGACGTCGATGGCACTGCAGCAGGATGGCGTATGCCGCGCCGTTTCGTCTGGCCGCCGGCTTGCGGCATCTGTCGCAACGCAGGTTCGCCAGTGAGGCACTGACACACTGAACATCGGCGAGGAGAGCAAGGCGTGTAGCGCACGCGGCAAGCACGTCGAGTCAATCAACGCAACGCGGGCGGTGACACGACTGCCAGGCTTGTGCATTCACCGAGCTGGCGCTGCCAACCGCGCTAAGGTTTGCCAGTTACCGTCACACCGTGCTCTGCTGCCGTGCCGATGGCCATGGATTGCTCCGGTGGCACTTGGCAGTCGGTTGCCGTTTGTAGCCGGTAAGAGCGCAGCTGCCATGCGGCACTCCGACCGGACTGCTCCCAGGAATAGACCCAACGATGGCGTTGGCCGGCAGTACAGGCGTCGATCGTGATTTCGTCGCGCGGCTGGCCGCGTGCGGGCAGCGGCGCGGCGTTGCTGATGTCATCGGCGCGCGTATTCAACGGACGATCGAAGATGGCGGTGCTGATGCGCACCGCGCCCAGCGCTGCGGCATCGGCCGGCGGCGGCGTTTGCCTGGGCTGCGTCCCCAGCCTGGATTGCTGCTGCAACCACGCGTGGATTTGTGCAATGGCCGGAGTGCCGGCCGGATAGTCGCGCACGATGCGCATGTCCACGTGGTCTGCCCACGCGGCGTTGCAGACCAGCAGGCCGGCCGCCATCGCCGCCAAGTTGACCGTTCGCTTGCAGACCATCATCGTCGCGCTCCATGCCGTGAATGCGTGGCAGAGGCTAGCATGCCGATCTGACGGTGCCTGGCTCGGCGCCGACTTGCTCGGACTCGCGCAGGAGGCTGTCTACCAGAGCGCAACGCGCTGCGAGCACGCACAGGCAGCAGCGCAACCTTCAGTCTCGCCATCGGCTAGTCCCATCGGCACGGCGCAATAGCGCACTAGCCGGCCGCGGTACTTCCTCTCGCACGCCATTGCCGCACTGCCGCAAGCACGCGCTTGCCGTCGGTCGCGCTGCTGTCGCGTGCAGCGTAGTCGTGTGGCCTGGCTTGAACTTGGGCCGCCAACGTTGCGCATGCGGCATGCTGGCCTGCCAGCACGGCGGCACGCTCGGTGGCGTCCAACAGCAGCAGGATCGAAAAGCCGGCGGCCGAGATCGCGCAGTTGATATCCAGCCAAGAGCGATCACCCTCGGAGAGAAGAAACCAGTCGGCAGGGGCGTGGTCGATGACGATCATGCTGGTGCGGTATGGCGTAGGGATTGGTCTGATCGGGACAGGCTCGTCGCGCCCGGGGGCGCTCCTACGAGGCCACGGTGCGTGGTGGTGTGCGGTGCGTGGAATGTTTCTCAGCCGCCAAAATCCCACTGCAATCCCACCGTGTAGGTGCGGTCCGGGCCGGGCTCGTAGTAGCGGCCGTTGCCATCGTTGACGATGACCGAGCCCACGTACTGCCGGTCCAGCACATTGTCGATGCGTGCGAAGGCGCGCAATGCGCCCTGCGTGGTGGTCCAGCGCCGGGAGGCTTCCAGGTTCACCAAGGCGTAGCCGGGTGCACGTTCGGTGGCCAGGTCGTTGACCACGGTGGCGCCGGAGGCCACCGATTCGGCAGCCAACTGCCATTGCGCCGGCTGCCATTGCCAGCGCGCAAACAGTTGCTGGCGCGGCACGCCCGGCAGGCGCGAACCACTGGCCACCAGTGCGGTGGGCGTGGCGCAGCCGCTGCTGGCACAGGTGAGGTAGCCGTCGCGCACGGTGGCATCGACGAAGGTATAGGCCAGCTGCAGCTGCTGGGCGGCACCGATCGGCTGTTGCCAGCTGAGCTCCGCGCCCTGGCGCCGGGTGGCGCCGATGTTGCGATAGGTGCTGCGCCCGTTGGTATTGCTGGCCACCGCCAGCTCGTCGTCGGTGTCGGCGCGGAAGACCGCAAATTCCAGCGCCGCGCCGCTTTGCGCGCGCCACTTGCTGCCCACTTCGTAGTTGCGGCTGGTGGCCGCGCCCAGGTCCAGCGCCAGGCCGGCGCCGCCATCGCTGCGGTAACCCAGTTCGTTGAAGGTGGGCGTTTCGAAACCGCGCCCGACCGACGCGTAAAACCGCAGATCCTCGTCGGCGCGGAACACGATGCCGGCCACCGGCGTGGTCGCCGAATAAGCGCGCTTGCCGCTGTCGTCGGGATTGCGGCCCACGATGTAGTGGTCGTCCGATTCGAAGCGCACGTCGCTATGGCGCACGCCCAGCAGCGCCGACCAGCGCTCGCTCCACTGCCACCACAGCTGCGCGAACTGGTCCACGTTCTGGACCTCATCGCGCTGGTTGCGGCGCAATGCGCCCTTGATGCCGAGTGTGTCGCCGACGAAATTCTCGTAACCGGTGCGGTGCTGGCGCTGGCGGTCGACATTGGTGCCCACGGTCAGCTGCAGCGGCCGGCCCAGCGCTTCGCCCTGCCAGGCCCAGCGCGCATCGGCACCTTCGTAATTGCTGTCCAGATCGATCACCCCGCCCGAATGCAGCGGGTTGCGCTGCACCGCCACCGGAATGGCCAGGGACTGCTCCACGCTGCGCTGGCCGCCATAGGCCATCAGGCGCAGCGTCTGGTTATCCAATTGCTGAGTGAAAATGGCGCCTGCCTGCGACTGGCGCACCGACTTGCGGGTATCGAACTGGGTGGCCACCGACGTGGCCTGTGCCGGGTCGGCAGTGAACTGGGCGCGGGTCAGACCGAGCGGGTCCTGGGCATCGGGTGCGTCCAGATAGTTGAGCACCAGGTCCAGCCGGCGGCCCTCGGCCAGATCGAAGCCGAGCTTGGCATTGACCGAGTCGCGCCTGGCGCGGCTATGCGCACGGAAGCCATCGGTGTCGAAACGATTGGCCGCCACGTTGTAGTGCACCGCACCCTGCTGGCCGAGCAATTGCGCACCGACGTTGACGGTGGCGTTGCTGCCATAGGTGGCGCGCAGACGCCACGGGTCGTCCGGCTGGCCATCGGCGCTCCACAGCTGCAGCACGCCGCCGGAAGAGTTGCCGTACAGCGCCGAAAACGGCCCGCGCAGCACTTCCACCCGTTGCGCGCCCAGCACGTTGAAGTGCGACAGCTGGCCCTGGCCGTCGGGCATGCTGGCCGGGATGCCGTCCACCAACAGCCGCACGCCGCGCACGCCGAAGGTGGAGCGCGCGCCGAAGCCGCGGATCGACAGCTGGGTGTCCTGCGCGTAGTTCTGGCGGTCGCGCGCCACTAGGCCGGGGATGCCGTCCAGCAGCTCGGACACCTGCGCGCCACGGCGGTTGTCGTCATCGGCCGCCACCACGGTGAACGAGGCCGGCAGGTCGAAGTCGTCCACCCCGCGCACGCGCGCTGCGTCCACCTGCACGGCAGGCAGGCGCTGGATCGGCGTGGAGGCGGGCGGCACCGGATCGGCAGCCAGGACGGGCGATGTGGCGCCCGTGGCGAACAGGCCGCAGGCGGCGGCCAACAAGGTGAGTCTGGACATGCAGGTAGTGTCCCTCATCCGTACTGGCAGTGCATTGTTGCGTACGGAACGAAGCATGCTACGCCGGCCATGGGCTGCTACGATGAAGTGGTTTGGCCCAGCAGCGGTCAACGATCCGGAAGTACCCCACTCTTTCGTCCTTCAGCGAGTCATGCCGTGTCCTTCTTTGCAAACGTGGAACAGGTTCCAGGCGACCCCATCCTGGGCCTGACCGAGGCCTACAACGCCGACAGCCGCCCCAACAAGGTCAACCTGGGCGTGGGCATCTATTACGACGAAAACGGACGCATCCCGCTGTTGCGCGCCGTGCACAAGATCGAGCAGCAGCTCGCGCAGGACGCCAAACCGCGCGGTTACCTGCCCATCGACGGCCTGGCCGCGTACGACAAGGCCACCCAGGAGCTGCTGTTCGGCGCCGACTCTGCGCTGGTGACCTCCGGCCGCGTGGCGACCTCGCAGACCGTCGGCGGCAGCGGTGCATTGCGCGTGGGCGCGGACCTGCTCAAGAAGCTGCTGCCCACCGCCACCATCGCCATCAGCAACCCCAGCTGGGA
Organism: Xanthomonas sp. A1809; assembly: GCF_017746015.1. Classification (NCBI taxonomy): domain Bacteria; kingdom Pseudomonadati; phylum Pseudomonadota; class Gammaproteobacteria; order Lysobacterales; family Lysobacteraceae; genus Xanthomonas; species Xanthomonas sp. A1809. The sequence continues at coordinate 535,021 of NZ_JAGHWZ010000004.1, forward strand.
AAACCATCGCGCGGTGTTCGGCGCGGCCGGCTTCGAGGTTGTCGATTACACCTATTTCGATGCCGCCAGCCATGGCCTGAACTTCGACGGCATGCTCGCCGACCTGGCCAAGCTGGAGCCGGGCACCGTGGTGCTGCTGCACGCCTGCTGCCACAACCCCACCGGCGCAGACCTGAGCCGCGAACAGTGGAAGCAGGTGGCGGGGCTGTTGAAGGAACGCAACCTGTTCCCGTTCGTCGACATCGCCTACCAGGGCTTCGACCAGGGCATCGAGGCCGATGCCTATGCGGTGCGCCTGCTGGCTGCCGAAGGCATCGACAGCTACGTGGTCGCCAGCTCCTACTCCAAGTCGTTCTCGCTGTATGGCGAGCGCGTGGGCGCGCTGTCGGTGGTCTCGGCCACTGCCGCCGAAGCCAAGGCCGTGCAGTCGCAGGTCAAGCGCATCATCCGCACGATCTACTCCAGCCCGTCCACGCACGGCGCCGCGCTGGTGGCCGGCGTGCTGACCAGCCCGGAGCTGCGCGATCTGTGGGAGCAGGAACTGACCGAAATGCGCGAGCGCATCCATTCCCTGCGCGCTGGGCTGGTGGAAAAACTCGCCACGCTGGGCGCGCCGGAGTTCGACTTCATCCAGCGCCAGGCCGGCATGTTCTCGTACTCGGGCCTGACCCGGACCCAGGTAGACCGCCTGCGCGACGAGTTCGCGATCTACGCCGTCGGCACCGGCCGCATCTGCGTGGCCGCACTGAGCCAGCGCAACCTGGACTACGTGGCCCAGGCCGTGGCCACTGTCAGCCGGGTGTAATGCAGCGCGGAGCGCCATCGGCGACAGCGGCTGAAGTCATAAGCCGGGAGCGCGCAAGCCTCCCGGCTTTTTTGTGCTTGCTGCTGCACCCTCGCCCCGACGACGCACGGCGTGCTGGATGCGGTAGCGCGGGACAACCCCCCGCTTATCACACGCCATCCGCACATATTCGATCACCGGCGATGCAAACCGCGCATCAAGTGATCGAAATCTAACGCGGCAATGGCGACAATGGCGGCCCACTTCCTACACAGGCTGCCCGTTCCCATGTCGCGTCCCTCGCTGACCCGCTTCCTGATCGAAGAGCAACACGCCGGCCGTATCGATGCGGAATTGCGCCAGCTGATCACCATCGTCTCGCGCGCCTGCAAGCGCATTTCCATCGCCGTGAGCAAGGGCGCCCTGGGCGGCGTGCTCGGCGATGCCGGCACCGGCAACGTACAGGGCGAAGCACAGAAAAAGCTCGATGTGCTCAGCAACGACATCCTGCTCGAAGCCAACGCCTGGGGCGGCCATCTGGCCGCGTGCGCGTCCGAAGAAATGGACCACAGCCAGCCGGTGCCCGACCAATACCCCAGCGGCGATTTCCTGCTGCTGTTCGATCCCTTGGACGGCAGTTCCAACATCGACGTCAATGTTTCGGTCGGCACCATCTTCTCGGTGTTGCGCGCACCCAAGGGCACCGAAAAGCCGGGCGATGAGCACTTCCTGCAGCCGGGCACCCAACAGGTCGCCGCCGGCTACTGTATCTACGGCCCCAGCACCATGCTGGTGCTCACGCTGGGCCACGGTACCCACGCCTTCACCCTGGAGCGCGAAGAAGGCAGCTTCCTGCTGACCCAGGCCAACATGCGCGTGCCCGAAGACACCGCCGAATACGCCATCAACATGTCCAACCAGCGCCACTGGGAACCGGCGATGCAGGCCTACGTGGGCGACCTGCTGGCCGGCAAGGACGGCGCACGCGGCAAGGATTTCAACATGCGCTGGATCGCCAGCATGGTGGCCGACGTGCACCGCATCCTCACCCGCGGCGGCATCTTCATCTACCCCTGGGACAAGAAGGATCCGGGCAAGCCGGGCAAGCTGCGCCTGATGTACGAAGCCAACCCGATGAGCATGCTGGTGGAACAGGCCGGCGGCGCCGCCACCACCGGACGCGAACGCATTCTGGACATCCAGCCGACACAACTGCACCAGCGCGTACCGGTGTTCCTGGGCTCGAAGAACGAAGTGGCCGAAGCGACGCGATATCACCTGGATGCCGATAAGGCGTAAGGCAGCGGGTGCAGCTTGCAAGGCACGCAAACTGGATTCCACAAGACACCCGCCTAGTGCGGGTGTCTTGGTTCATGGCGCCCGCTGATTGCAGCGCTCATTAGACGATGGCAAACGAGGGCCGCCGGCGCGACATGTCTTCATGGGTCGTCATTTGACTCCACGTGTGGCAGCAGTGAGTATCGCCCTCGGGCCGGAGCCGGAGTGGGACGGTCTACGCGAAGTCGATTCCAATCGCACTGCCTTGCACCAGTCGGCCGACTGACCGCAAGGATCACGTCTGGATCAGGGAGTTCTCATGAAGACCGCACGCGTTGCACTGGTGGCTGCCGTCCTGTTGCAGGCCACCCCCGCCTTCTCCGCATCAACCACGCCATCGCCACTGGTCGGAACCTGGCTGCTGGACACCAGCAGCCTGCCGATGCCGGAAGCTGTACGCCCCAAACGTGTCGTCCTGCAGTTCAAGCAGGTTCCGGGTAACAAATGGGCAACCACTGCCGAAATCGTCGAACACGACGACACGAAGTTGCAGGCGCAATCCACGCTACTGCTGGACGGCACACCGGGTCAGGCGTCGGGCACCTACCTGGTGGACCGTGCCGCGGTCAAAATGCCCGAGCCCGGCGTGTTGGTGATGCAGTTGATGTATCAAGGCGTCCCGGCCTCCACCCGCACCTATACGGTCAGTGCCGACGGCAAGGTCATGACCGAAATCGAAGCGTATTTCAAGGACGGCAACCCGATGATGCGCACGGCCTATTTCAAGCGCGCGGCAAGCCAGTCCAAGTAAGCACAATCGAGCCGACGCCGCATCGCGGCGCGGCTCGATTTACTTGAGGAGCAACGGCAATTTGAAGGCAGGGAGCCTGTATGCGACATCTTTTGCCGATCGATATTCCAGCCACATTACGGCGCAGCACGTCGGTCGAGCAATTTCTCGGAAAAAGCCCAGTCGATGCAGCATACGTTCGCCATGTCGAGCTACGGCCGGCAAACGATTGCATCGAGGTATGGATGTATGACGTCGAGGACATTGGCAGCGAAGACTATTCGGATCTGCATGACTTCGCATATTTCGAGCCAGACGGGCCTTGTGCCCCTGCCGCCATCTTTGCGGACGCTGCCGCTGCCGTGACGTATGCCAGCACATTCCTGGCGGCGGACCCTACTCGCTGGACTAACCTCGGGATTGCCGAGTCCGAATACCTTGACTACATTCGGGCAGGGCGGCCTTCCCGCTGGCCGGTTGCCATCTGACCCTTCATCTCGATGCCGACCAGCAAGTGATTGGGTTCAACCGCCGGCAATCGCCCCAAGTTGCCGGTGTGGCAACGCAAATCGCCCCGATACCGTGGTTGAGCCAACCAGAGCATCCATGACCGAGATCAAATTCAGCGAAGGCGAGCGGGCGGCAATCACGCGCAAGATCCAGCTGTATTTCACCGAGGAACTGAAGCAGCAGATAGGACGCTTCGATGCGGAGTTTCTGCTGGATTTCTTCGCCGAAGAGGTGGGAGCTTATTTCTACAATCGGGGTATCTGCGATGCGCAGGCCATCGTTGCCAAGAAGCTGGACGACTTGGGCGAATCGATATTCCAGCTGGAACGACCCACCGATTTCATAAGGTAGGACCCTCTCCGGTTCACGCGCATGCGCTAGCGTTTCCTCTTGAACGACAGATAGGGAAGACTGCAATGACTTTAGCGAGTGCCCGCTTCCTGCTCGTGATCGCCGGCGTGGTGCTGCCGTATGCGGCACGCCTGCCATTCGGACTGGGGTGGTTGCGCCAGTACACGGATGTCGGCCTCGGTGGTTGGCTGTTGTTGGGTGGATTCAATGCGATCGCCTGGGGTGCGCTGCTGTGCATCAGCTTTTTGTACCGGCGTCCGATTGCATTGTTGGTGCCGTGCCTGCTTGGCTTTGGTGTGCTCGCCTGGGCGCATGCAACCCTCGATTTACGCGCCGATGCACAGTCGGCATTGGCGCTGATCTTCATTCCGATTTACGCGTTGCTAACGATCACATTGGGCGGCGTACTCGGCTATGTACTGGACCGAAAGCTCCGCCGTAGCGGGACGCCCTGAGACTGCGCTGAAGTGCCGGCTTCAACATCCCGTCCGACACTGTCCGGTAGTGCGCCTGCGCCCAGATGCAGTGCAGTGCAGTGCAGTGATTCGAGGGTGTCGTCGAATTTCCCTGCGTACGATAGACAGCGCACGCCCCGCTGGAGCGCTGGTACATCCGCAGCCGAGTCAAGGTTGCGTCGTCGCGGCCCACCGCCATGCGCACGATTCACGCTTGCTCGCGTTCGCTTATGCGGGCCACGTTCGGTTTGCATTGCAGGGAACTGTTTGGATCGAACACCGCTAGCACTTGACCAAATCGGTGTACGCGGTAACGCTCGGATGCCGGTGTGCGCCTCTCGCGCTGCACGCATCGATTGGAGAGACCGCACGTGGACCGTCGTACCTTCCTCACCCTGTCCGGCATCGGCGCCGCCGGGCTGCTACTCCCCAACACGCGGCTAATCGCCGCCGAGCAGCTGCTTGCGCCAGGGGATGCAGCACGCAACCGGCGCCTTTCAGATGCCGCGCTCACCACCGCCAAGGCGGCCGGTGCCAGCTATTGCGACGTACGCGTGGGGCGCTATCTGCGTCAATTCGTGATCACCCGCGAGGCGCAGGTGGAAAACGTGGTCAATGCCGAATCCATCGGGGTGGGCGTGCGCGTGCTGGCCGATGGCGCCTGGGGGTTTGCGGCCACCAATACGTTGACCAGCGATGGCGTGGCCACCGCCACGCGGCAGGCGGTGGCCATTGCCAAGGCGAATGCGCGCTTGGGTGGCACGCCGGTGCAGCTGGCGCCGGTGACGCCGGCCGGACAGGTCAGCTGGAAGACGCCGATCAGAAAGAACGCCATGGAAGTGCCGCTGCAGGACAAGGTGGCACTGCTGATGGACGTCAATGCAGCTGCGCTCAATGCCGGGGCCACCTTCGTGGCCTCGCGCATGTTTGCGATCAATGAGCAAAAGTATTTCGCCAGCAGCGATGGCTCCTACATCGATCAGGACGTGCACCGGTTGTGGCTGCCCTTCACCGTCACTGCAGTGGACAAGGCCAGCGGCAAGTTCCGCACCCGCGATGGGCTGTCCTCGCCCATGGGCATGGGCTACGAATACCTGGATGGCGATGCCGGCCAGAAGCACAAGCTGCCAGGCGGGCTGATCGGTTACGGGCACAGCTACGATGCGCGCGAAGATGCGATCGCCGCGGCCAAGCAGGCGCGCGCCAAACTCACCGCGCCGTCGGTGAAGGCAGGCAAGTACGATCTGGTGATCGACCCGAGCAATCTGTTCCTCACCATCCATGAGTCGGTCGGGCACCCGCTGGAGCTCGATCGCGTGCTGGGTTACGAGGCCAACTACGCCGGCACCAGTTTCGCCACCCTGGACAAGCGCGATGCAGGTTACCGCTGGGGCAGCGATGCGGTGACCTTCGTCGCCGACAAGACCCAGCCGGGCAGCCTGGGTGCGGTGGGGTACGACGATGAGGGCGTCAAGACCAAACAATGGGAGCTGGTGAAGGACGGCATCCTGGTCGACTACCAATGCACGCGCGATCAGGCGCACCTGCTCGGCAAGACTGCGTCCGATGGCTGTAGCTACGCCGATTCGTGGTCGAACGTGCAATTCCAGCGCATGCCCAATGTGTCGTTGGCGCCAGGCAGGACGCCGTTGGCGGTTGCCGACATGATCAGGAACGTGGAGCACGGCTTGTACATCCATGGGCGCGGTTCGTATTCGATCGACCAGCAGCGCTACAACGCGCAGTTCGGCGGGCAGCTGTTCTACGAGATCGAAAACGGCCAGGTCACCCGCTTGGTGGAAGACGGCGCCTACCAGATCCGCACGCCGGAATTCTGGAATGCCTGTAGCGCCGTGTGCGACCAGCGCGACTTCCGCCTGGGTGGCTCGTTCTTCGATGGCAAGGGCCAGCCGAGCCAGGTCTCGGCGGTGTCGCATGGCGCGTCCACCGCGCGCTTTGATGGCATCAACGTGATCAATACCGCGCGTTCGTTGGGTTGAGGGTTGGTGGATCGACTGCGTGGTGATTGAGTTGTCTGCGTTGGCTCAGCACATTTAGGCACTGAGATTGTGTTTGTTGCGGTCGCTTAACTATCTTCAAGCTTGGTCAGTCGAGCGCGCGGTGCCCTCACCGTTTGCGGGACACGCCGTGAACCCGTCCATGGGGGCTCGATGGCGGCATCCATGCCGCCAACGGTCCCGCAATCGGCGAGGACACCGCACCAGAAAGTCCGCTGGTTGCTTGTTGAAGAACAGAGAGCACCGCGCGAGACCATTGCTGTTTGCTTGCTGAAAACTTTGCACACCGACCAACTTGACTGGTCCTTGCCTGCTCACCGTCGCGGGACCCTTGGCGGCATGGATGCCGCCACGGAGCTTACAGGGACGTACTTGCAGCGTGTCCTGCGATGGTGGGCGGGCAAGGACCCTGCAGTGAGCGCGCAGAGCATGCGCTCTGCACCTGATTTAAGGAATGGATCTGCGCATCCAACGTGCAACGATAGTCATCGCACACCGCCAGCCGCGCTCGCCATCCACTCGATGCACGCCGGTTGTGCCACGCCATCGGCCTGCGCACAACGTTTGCACACGCACCCCTGCCGAAAGTCATTTGACGCAGCATTCATCGCCCGGCAAGAATCGGCCGATACCGCGCGCAGAGCCATGTGCGTGTCACCACACCACCTGCGCGCCGCGCGGGACTATTGGGGAGTTGCCCGTGCAGCGACGTGATTTCCTGGCCCTCACCGGGCTGACCATGGGCGGGCTGATCGTGCCTGCCTACTTCGGCAAGGCCATTGCCGCCGAGCAGTTGCTCACGCCCTTCGATGTGGGCCGCAAGAAGCGTCTGGCCGATGCCGGCTTGAACGCGGCGCGCCAGGCCGGAGCGAGCTATTGCGATGTGCGCATCGGCCGCTACCTGCGCCAGTTCGTGATCACCCGCGAAGACAAGGTGCAGAACGTGGTCAACACCGAGTCCATCGGCGCCGGCATCCGCGTCATCGTGGGCGGCGCGTGGGGCTTTGCCGCCACCAACGAGCTCACCGAGCAGGGCGTGGCCAAGGCCGCCGCGCAGGCGGCGGCAATCGCCAAGGCCAATGCCAAGGTGCAGGGCACGCCGGTGCAACTGGCGCCGACGCCGGGCGTGGGCGAGGTGAGCTGGAAGACGCCGATCAAGAAAAACGCCATGGAAGTGCCGATCAAGGACAAGGTGGACCTGCTGCTCGGCGTCAATGCCGCCGCCACTGCGGCCGGGGCCAATTTCGTCAACTCGATGCTGTTCGTGGTCAACGAGCAGAAGTATTTCGCCAGCACCGACGGCTCCTACATCGACCAGGACGTGCACCGCATCTGGGCGCCGATGAGCGTGACGGCCATCGACAAGGCCAGCGGCAAGTTCCGCACCCGCGATGGGTTGTCCGCGCCGATGGGGCTGGGCTATGAATATCTCGATGGCGCCGCCTCCGGCAAGTTCGTCTCGCCCAACGGCGTGGTCAATTACGGCCTGTCCTACGACATGAAGGAAGATGCGATTGCGGCAGCCAAGCAGGCGCAGGAAAAGCTCAAGGCGCCGTCGGTCAAGCCGGGCAAGTACGACCTGGTGCTGGATCCCTCGCACACCTGGCTCACCATCCACGAGTCGATCGGTCACCCGCTGGAGCTGGACCGCGTGCTCGGCTACGAAGCCAACTACGCCGGCACCAGCTTCGCCACGCTGGACAAGCTCAAGGCCGGTTTCCAGTACGGCAGCGACAAGGTGCATATCCTCGCCGACAAGACGCAGGCAGGTAGCCTCGGCGCGGTGGGCTACGACGATGAAGGCGTCAAGACCAAGCAGTGGGACCTGATCCGCGACGGCAAGCTGGTGGACTACCAGGCCATCCGCGATCAGGCGCATATCCTGGGCAAGACCGCCTCCGATGGCTGCTGCTATGCAGACTCGTGGTCGAGCGTGCAGTTCCAGCGCATGGCCAATGTGTCGCTGGCCGCCGGCAAGACGCCGCTGAGCGTGAGCGATCTGATCAAGAACGTGGAAAACGGCATCTACATCATCGGCGACGGCTCGTTCTCCATCGACCAGCAGCGTTACAACGCGCAGTTCGGTGGCCAGCTGTTCTACGAAATCAAGAACGGCGCCATCACCCGCATGCTCGAGGACGTGGCCTACCAGATCCGCACCCCGGAGTTCTGGAATGCCTGCAGCGCCGTGGCCGATCAACGCGACTACCGCCTGGGCGGCTCGTTCTTCGACGGCAAGGGCCAGCCGAGCCAGGTCTCGGCGGTCTCGCACGGTTCGTCCACCGCCCGCTTCGATGGCATCAACGTCATCAGCACCGCCCGCTCGCTCGGCTGACAGGAGAAACCCACATGAGCATCCTTACCGAAGCGCAGGCCAAGGCCATCCTGGACAAGGTCATCAAGCTGTCCAAGGCCGACGAGTGCACCGCCACGCTCACCGGCTCGATCGACGGCAATATCCGTTTTGCGCTCAACAACGTGTCCACCAGCGGCATCGTCGACAACACCGACCTGCAGGTGCAGGTGGCGTTCGGCAAGCGCGTGGGCGTTGCCACCATCAACGCGTTCGACGACGCCTCGCTGGAGCGCGTGGTGCACCGTGCCGAAGACCTCGCACGGCTGGCGCCGGAAAACCCGGAATTCATGCCGGCGGTCGACAAGCAGACCTACAGGCCCAGCCCGACCTTCAGCGAATCCACGGCAGCGGTTGATCCGGCGTTCCGCGCGCAGGTGGCGGCCGACTCGATCGCCCCATGCAAGGGCAAGGGGCTGATCGCCGCAGGCTTCCTCGAAGACGGCCAGAGCTTTACCGCATTCGCCAACAGCAAGGGCAACTTCGGCTATCAGCGCGGTGCGCGCTTCGACTACACCTGCACCGTGCGCACCGAAGATGGTCGCGGCTCGGGCTGGGTGGGCCGCAATCTGAAGGATGCTGCCGACTTCAAGGCCGAGCAGGACATCCGCATCGCGATGCGCAAGGCCAGCGATTCGGCCGAAGCCAAGGCGCTGGAGCCGGGCAAATACACGGTGATCCTGGAGCCGGCGGCGGCCGCAGGCCTGATCTCGTTCATGATGAATTTCTTCGATGCGCGCATGGCCGATGAGGGGCGCAGCTTCCTGTCCAAGAAAGGTGGCGGCAACAAGCTCGGCGAACAGGTCTACGACCCGCGCGTGAACATCACCGCCGACCCGTGGGACCCGCGTGCGGCAGTGATGCCGTGGGACGAGGAAGGCCTGCCGCGCGAGAAGATGTCCATCGTGGAAAACGGCAAGATCGCCAACCTGCAGTATTCCCGCTTCTGGGCGCAGAAAAACGGCAAGCGTGCGGTCGGCGAGCCGGGCAACCTGCTGATGGCCGGCGGCGACAAGAACATCGCCGAGCTGGTGCGTGGTACCGAGAAGGGCATCCTGGTCACGCGCACCTGGTACATCCGCATGGTCGACCCGCAGACCGTGCTGCTGACCGGGCTCACCCGCGACGGCACGTTCTACATCGAGAACGGCCAGATCAAATACCCGGTGAAGAATTTCCGCTTCAACGAATCGCCGGTGATCATGCTCAACAACATCGACGAGCTGGGCAAGCCGGTGCGCGTGGCTGGCGATGAATCCAACTTCGTGATGATGATTCCGCCGATGCGGCTGCGGGACTTTACGTTTACTTCGTTGTCGGATGCGGTGTGAGTAGGAGCCGGGAATCGGGAGTCGGGATTCGAGAATGGGAGAGCACAGCAGGCTCTCTGCATCGTGATACTTTTCCTGCACCTCCCGTTTCCGGTCTACGTCACTTGGCGGCGCCTGCGACGCGCCGCCACTTTCTCGGCCTGTTGCTCGGTAGCGTCGCTGCGTTGGCGCTGCCGCAGCGCGTGCGGGCGGCCGGCAATTACGATTTCTGGTTCACCCGGTTGCGCTACGACTCCGGCGATTGGGATGTGGACGCGCGCATGCCGTCCAATCTGATTACCTCGTTGATCGACTACACCCAGCTGCGGGTGGACCCGCAGGAACATGTGCTGGATCTGGCCGACCCGCGCATGTTGCAGGCGCCGTTCTGCTATCTGTCCGGTCACAAGCTGGTGGAGTTCAACCCGGCCGAGCGGCGCAACTTCGAGCGCTATGTGCGCAACGGCGGCTTCGTGTTCGTGGACGATTGCAACCACGATATCGACGGTTTGTTCGCCACCTCCTTCGAAGCGCAGATGACCTCGATCTTCGGCAAGACGGCGTTGCAGAAGCTGCCCAAGAACCATCGGCTCTACAGCGCCTTCTTCAACTTCCCCGACGGCCCGCCGGCCACCGGTTTCGAACTCAATGGCTGGGGCGACGACCTGGTGCACGACTATCTCAAAGGCATCAGCATCGATGGCCGGCTCGGGGTGCTCTACAGCAACAAGGATTACGGTTGCGAATGGGATTACGACTGGCGCAACAAGCGTTTTCTGGCCGAAGACAACACCAAGTTCGGCGTCAACATCGTGATGTATGCATTGACCAATTGATCGCCGCAGGGTGCTCGCCATGTCGAACCAGGCTTGCGCAATCAAGAATTACCGCTGAGGCCTCGCGCGCAAGCGCGCCGCGCATCAGCAACCATCCAACGAGAATTCGCGCATGACCTCCCCCAACGACGACATCCTCACCGCGCAGCTCTCCCAGCTGGGCACGTTGCGCGCCGCCCTGGCCCGGGCCGTGGTGGGCCAGGACGCGGTGGTGGAGCAATTGCTGATCGGCCTGCTCGCCGGCGGCCATTGCCTGCTGGAAGGCGCGCCGGGCCTGGGCAAGACGCTGCTGGTGCGCTCGCTGGGGCAGGCGCTGGAACTGCAGTTTCGCCGCGTGCAATTCACCCCCGACCTGATGCCTAGCGACATCCTGGGGACCGAGTTGCTGGAAGAAGACCACGGCACCGGGCATCGGCATTTTCGCTTTCAGCAAGGGCCGATCTTTACCAATCTGCTGCTGGCCGACGAACTCAATCGCACCCCGCCCAAGACCCAGGCCGCATTACTGGAAGCGATGAGCGAACGCACGGTGAGTTATGCCGGCACCACCTATGCGCTGCCGGCGCCGTTCTTCGTGCTGGCCACGCAAAACCCGATCGAACAGGCCGGCACCTACCCGTTGCCCGAGGCGCAGCTGGATCGCTTCCTGCTGCATGTGCGGGTGGATTATCCCAGCGAGCAGGAAGAGCGCGAGATCCTTAGCCAGACCACCGGCAGCGCAATCGCGCAGGTACCCAAGGTGATGGACGCGGCCAGCGTGCAGGCGCTGCAACAGCATGTGCGGCAGGTGCATGTGGGCGCAGAGTTGCTGACCTGGATCAACCGTCTGGTGCGTGCCAGCCGTCCTGGCCCGCAGGCCAGCGACGAGGTGCGCCAGTGGATCAAGTGGGGCGCCGGCCCGCGCGCCGGGCAGTCGTTGGTGCTGGCGTCCAAGGCGCGCGCACTGCTGCATGGACGCTTTGCAGCCACCCGCGAAGACGTGGTGGCGCTTGCGGCGCCGGTGATGCGCCACCGCCTGTTGCTCTCGTTCGCGGCCGAGGCCGAACAACGCACAGCCGACGACGTGGTCGCCGCATTGCTGCGCGCCGTGCCATTCCCTACCTGAGGCGTCGCGCGGCGTGAGTGCGGACGTGCCGGCATTGATTCCCAGCGACGTACGCAGCCGCCTGCGTGGCCTGCAGCTGCGTGCGCGTCATGCACAGGGTGCGCACGGCATCGGCCAACATGCCAGCCGTAGCCGCGGCGCCGGGCTGGAATTCGCGCAATACCGCGCCTATGAACCGGGCGATGCGCTGCGCCAGATCGACTGGAAGCTCTACGCGCGCTCGGACCGCTTCTTCGTGCGCGAAGCCGAGCGCGAAAGCCCGCTGACGCTGTGGTTGTTGCTCGATGCCACTGCCTCCGCCGGCCAGGCCGATCACGCGCGCCCCGGCGGCACGCGCCTGCAGGCGATGGCGACGCTGGCCGCCTGCGCTGCAGAAATCGCGCTGCAGCAGGGCGATCAGGTCGGCCTGTTCGCGGTACACGGCGGCGGGCTGGTGGCAGTGCCGGCCGGCGCCGGGCCGCGGCAACGCGACCGGCTATGGCTGGCCCTGCATGGCTTGCGCGCCGGTGGGCGTTGGCCGGGCATGGCCGCCGTGCGCCCGTTGTGGGAACGCATCGCCACGCATGTGCTGGTGCTGTCGATCGGCGATGGCTTCGACGAAGACCTCAACGCTGCACTGGAAAAACTCGCCGCCGCACGCCGCCAGGTCATGCAGCTGCAGGTGCTGACCTGCGACGAACGCGATTTCAGTTTCAGCGGCGGGCACCGGTTTCGCGACCCGGAAACCGGCGAAGAATTGCTGGGCGATGGCGCGGCCATGCGCGCCGATTATCTGCACCGCTTCGGCGCGGCACAGCGCGCGCAGCAGGCGCGCTGGCAGGCCGCCGGCATCGCGCACGCAGTGCAGTATCTGGACGCAGCACCCGAGGCGGCACTACGCCAGTTGTTCGGGCAAGGCGCGCGGCGATGAGCTGGCAGGTCGGCTGCGCGCATGTCGCCAGGCGGGTACCGCGATGAACCTGCTGTTGCTTTTCCCTGCGGGACTGGCCGCGTTGGCCGCGTTGCTGCTGCCGCTGCTGATCCATCTGGCCCGGCGCAGCGAACACCGGCCGACCGACTTCGCAGCGTTGCGCTGGTTGCGTGCGCTGCCGCGCCCACGCCACCGCGTGCGTCTGGACGAATGGCCGCTGCTGCTGGCGCGCTTGTTGCTGCTGGTTGCGGTGGCGCTGCTGCTGGCCGAACCGGCCGTGCGCGATCATGACGATGCACGCCCACGCATTGCGCTCAGCCCGGGAGTCGATGTGGCCGCCGCACGCCAGCTGCGCCACGTCGCGGACGCGCGGTGGGTATGGCTGGCGCCGGGCTTCCCGCCGGTCGATGCAGATGCGGATGCCGATACCCACAAGACACTCGCTAGGCCTGCAGGCGCGACGCAGCCGGTCTCCAGCCTGTTGCGCGAGCTCGATGCCAGCCTGCCGGCGGATGCGGCGCTCAGCGTGATCGTGCCGGCCCAGTGGGGCCCGCTGGATGCGCAACGGCTGCAGTTGTCGCATCAGGTGCGCTGGCAGGTCGTGCCCGGTCAGTCGCCGCTTGCGGCGCCCGTTGCTGCCGCGCCGCTACGACTGCAGGCGATTGCCGACGACAGCACCACGCCGGCCCTGCGCTATCTGCGCGCCGTACATGCCGCCTGGGCGCTGCCGGGCAGCTTGCCGATAAGCACGCCGGCCAACGCACAGCCTTCGCGCTGGGGTCCCGGCACCGTGGTGGCGTGGCTGTCACGCAGTGCCCCGCCGGCGCCGGTGATGGCCTGGGTCGCAGCCGGTGGGCAGCTGCTGGTGGATGCGCAGACACCTCTCCCGCCCAACCTCGCCGCGCTGCTGCAGCCCGTGCAACAGACCGCCTCTGGCGCGCCATGGCTCGATGCCGCAGCGTTCGGCCGCGGACGCATGCTGCGCTGGGCCGCACCATTGCAACCGCAGCAACTGCCGGCGCTGCTGGATGCCGACTTCCCCACCCGCCTGCACGACGCCCTGCAACCAGCACCCACACCGCAGCGCGCACTGGCGCAGACCCAGCACCCGCAGCGCGGTGCCGCCGCCCGCCTGACGACCACGCCGCGACCGCTGGCGCCGTGGCTGATCGGCCTGGTGCTGCTGCTGTTCGCGCTCGAACGCTGGCTGGCCACCGCGCCGCGCCGGGCCACTCCCGCATGAGCACGCCGGCACTGCAGCGCGCGTGGCAGGCGGCACGGCGGCGACAGGCCGCAGGCGTGCTGGTGTTCGGGCTGCCGTGGGCAGCGCTGCCGGCGGCGCTGGCGTGGCGCGCCGGTGCGCAGGTCGCCATCGTGGTGCTGCTGCTTCTGGGCCTGCTGGCACTGGGCGGCGCGGCGCTGCTGGCCGCGCGGCGTCTCGACCAGGCCTGGCTGATCCGCCGGCTGGACCGCGATGCAGATCTGGAGGACAGCAGCGATTTGCTGTTCGCACCGATCGCTCAACTCGGTCCGCTGCAGGCCCTGCAACGGCAACGGCTGGAGCAGCGTCTGCGCAGCACCCCGCGCGATCTGCGCCCGGCCTGGCCGTGGCGCCGCGCCTGGCCCTGGAGCGTGCTGGGTGTGCTCGCCTGCGGTGCGCTGCTGCTGTGGCCGCAACCGGCCACCCAACGCACCCCGCCAACCGACCGCGTTGCCGCCGCGCGTGACAGCAGTGGCGCCCCCACGCTGCGGCAGGCGCAGCTACGCAGCAGCCCGCCGGCCTACACCGGTCTGCCGGCCGCGCGCCTGCCCGGCCTGGATGCGAAGGTGCCGGCCGGCACCCGGCTGGACTGGCAACTGCAGGTCAGCCCGGCGCCGCGCAGCGTGGCCCTGCGGCTTACCGACGGCCGCACCGTCGCGCTGGCGCGAGAAGGCAGCAGCGAGACGTGGCAAGGCCATTGGGTCGCCGAGCGCGCCACCCTGTACCGCATCCTCATCGACGGCGCGCCGGCCGACCGCCAGCTGCATCGGCTGGACGTGCTGCCCGACCGCCCACCGCAGGTGCGTGTGCTTGCCCCCGAACAGAGCCTGGTGCTGTGGTCCCCGGCCAACCGCAGCTGGACGCTACGTTTCGAAGCCAGCGACGACTACGCCGTGGCCGCCAGCGCCGAGCTGCGCCTCACCCTGGCCCAGGGCAGCGGCGAAAACATCACCTTCAGCACCCAGCGCCGCACGCTCACCGGCAGCGGCCCGGCCCGGCAACGCGGCTTCGCCACCACTGTGCAGCCACAGGCACTGGGCATGGCCGCGGGCGACGACCTGATTGCCCAGCTCATCGTCCACGACACCCGCCAGCCCGGCCCGCAGGAAGGCCGCAGCGCCAGTGTGATCCTGCGCTGGCCGCCGCCCGAACAGACCATGGCCTCCGGCCTGGAAGCCAGCGTCAAGCAGACCTTGCCGGCCTACTTCCGCAGCCAGCGCCAGATCATCATCGACGCGCAGGCACTGCTGAAGGAGAAACCGCGCCTGGACGCGGCCAGCTTCCTCAAGCGCTCCGATGCCATCGGCGTGGACCAGCGCCTGTTGCGGCTGCGCTATGGCCAATTCCTCGGCGAAGAGAGCGAAGGCGCGCCGCAAGGTCCGCCGACTGCCGACGCGCCACCCACCAGCGACGCCCCGGCCGATGATTTACCCACCGCCGATGCGCCAAGCGCGCCGGCCGCTGCTTCGGACACGCACGCCGCGCATGACCACGACGATCACGATCACGATCACGACGCCCACGCCAGCGAGCCCGGCGCCGCCGCACTGGACGACCACGACCATGGCGGCAGCAACGGCCGGCCCGAGCGCAGCAGCTTCGGCCAAGCAGAGAACGTGCTGGCCGAATTCGGCCATACCCACGACCACGCCGAAGCCGCCACCCTGCTCGACCCGCAAACCCGCGCCCTGCTGCGCGCGGCGCTGGACCAGATGTGGCAATCCGAAGGCGAGCTGCGCCAGGGCCACCCCGAGCGCGCGCTGCCGTACGCCAATAAGGCGCTGGGCTTCATCAAACAGGTGCAGCAAGCCGAACGCATCTACCTGGCGCGCGTGGGCACGCAGTTGCCGCCGATCGACCCCAGCCGGCGGCTGAGCGGCGATCGCACCGGCCTGGGCGACCGTGCCGCCGGGTTGGACACCCGCCCGGCCCCGGACCCGTCCGCGCTGCAGCTGTGGGACGCGTTGGGCGAGGCAGCCCCAGTGCCCGACGCCACCCTGGCCCGCTACGCGCAGTGGCTGCAGACCCAGCACGACCGCCTGCACGACCCGCTGGGCCTGGCCGCCGCCGTGGAAACCCTGCGCGCCGAACCCGATTGCGCCCGCTGCCGCACCCAGCTGCGCGCCCAGGTCTGGCGCACCCTGCTCGCCCCGCCGGCAGCACCGCATCGCCGCGCCGCGCCCGACCCGCACGGCCAGCGCTACCTGGATGCGCTGCGGCAGGAGATGCAGCCGTGAGTCCCGCCCTGATCCGCCTGCTCCCGGTGCACCGCTCGATCGGACCGAGGTGGTCTGTAGACCTGGCAGCAGGCTGTCCGCCGTCGTGGGCGCGGACCGCATCGACAAGGCTGTACGGCGGGCGCTTTCAGGATGCATCGCGCCCGGAGCACCAACCATGACACCCTCCTTGCCCTGGTTGGTCGGTGCGGCATTGCTGCTGATCGCCGTCATCGGCTGCGTGCGCCTGGTGCGGGCGCACCACCGGCAGCCCTATGCGCGCACCCGGCTCTGGCTGCTGTTCGCCGCCCAACCGTTGCTCGCGGTACTGCTCTATCCGGTGCTGCTGCCCCCGCCGCGCGCCGGTACCGGTGGGGAACTGCATGTCGCCACCGCCAGCACCGCCGCCGGGCAGATCTCCACCGGCGACCTCGCGCGCTGGGTCGCCCTGCCCGAGGCGCCCGCATTACCCGGCGTGATGCGCGTGCCGGACCTGGCCACCGCACTGCGGCGCGCACCCGGCACCACGGCGCTGGTGGTGCATGGCAGCGGCCTGCCCGCGCGCGACCGTGAGGGCCTGAACATTCCGCTGCGGCTGAAGCTCAGCCCCGCCCCACGCGGCGTGGTCGCGGTCTCGCCCCCACCGCCAGTCGCCCCGGGCGACACCATTGCGGTGTCTGCGCAGGTGCAGGGCCTTCCCGACGCGCGCGTGGAACTGCTCGATCCGGCCGGGCAGGTGGTGGACAGCGCCGTGGCCGACCGCGCCGGCCGCGTGCGCCTGCGCGGCCTGGCACGCGCGCCGGGCCAGGTGCTGTTCGCCGTGCGTGCACGCGATGCCGCCGGTGCAGCACGCAGCCGCGTGGAGGTACCGGTGCTGATCGCTGCCATGGCGCCGATGCGCGTGCTGCTCCTGGCCGGCGCGCCGCAGCCGGAGCTGAAATACCTGCGCCGCTGGGCCAGCGATGCCGGGCTGGACGTGCGTAGCCAGATCGCGGTCGGCGCCGGCGTGCAACTCGGCGAGGGTGCCGCGCTGGATGCGGCCAGCCTGGACCGGCTGGACCTGCTGATCGTCGACCCGCGCCGCCTGGCCGCACTGGGCACTGCGCAGCGCCAGACCTTACGCGCCGCGATCCAGCGCGGCCTGGGTGTATTGGTGCGCACCGACGGGCCACTGGACGCCGGCACACGCACCGCCCTGGCCGAGCTCGGCCTCGACGTCAGCGGCGGCGGCACCAGCCGCCCGGTGCCCGCACCGCAGCGACTCTCGCCGCCGGTCGCACCTGCCGACCCTGCCGGCAGCCCCGGCGACGCCCCGACGCTGGCGCTGCAACGTCGCGACCTGCAACCGCAAGCCACCGACGCCCTGGTCGCCGCCCGCGCCGACGATGGCAGCGCCCTGGGCTGGTGGCGGGCCCAGGGCCGTGGGCGCATCGGCATCGGCCTGGTGGAAGACAGCTTCGCGCTGGTGCTGGCCGGCCGCAGCGATCTGCACGCCGCGCTCTGGGCGCAGTTGTCCGGCGCCGTCGCCCGCCCAGGCGGCGCGCTGCCCACCCCGGTGCAGGAAGGCTGGTCGCAACACCGCATGCCGCTGTGCGACCTGCACGCCGACGCCTTGGTGACCGACCCTGACCGGGCTCGCCACCCATTACTGCCGGAACGCAACGGCAATGGGCCGCGTTGCGCCGGCTACTGGCCGGCAACCCCCGGCTGGCATCGCCTGGAGAGCGGCAACACCCAACGCTGGCTCCATGTCCGCGCGCCCAATGAAGCGCCGGCCCTGTACGCACAGCAAAGCCGCCTCGCCACCATCGCCCTGACGACCGGCGCTGCCTCCGCACCCGTTGCACACCCTGCTAGCCAACTCGGCGCGCGCTGGCCGTGGCTGCTGGTCTGGCTCGGCGCGGCCGCCGCGTTGTGGTGGTTTGAGCGAAAGCGACCTTCGCAACGGGTGCCGTAACAAGCGCTTGAACGACCTAGGAAAGGCGGCGTTGCAGATCGACGTTGCCAAGGGCGGAATGGCCCGCTGCACAGAGTCGCGCGTGGTCTTGAATCCCGCGGTGCGATTCGCAGCAGACGGCTCACCGGTGCGTCATTTGCGCCTCGCGACGCAGCACGCGTTGGATTCCACACGCAAATGCGCAGGCTTGTCGCTACACGGTGAGACTTCGCGCCGAACCAACAACATGCCCATCAAGTCCGCCCAGCGGTGCCGGCGATTAACTCGCCGCCGTCAGGCGCCGCCACACCCGGCAATGATTGTTCGCCGGCAAGGCCACGTCATCGATCAACTGCAACCCCACCGATGCCGCCAACGCATCCACCGCTTCGGCATCGCGAATACCCGAGGCAGGGTCGCGCTCGCGCAGCATGGTGTCGAAGGCGCGATTGCTGTCGCTGGTGAATTGCCCATCGCGGTTGAACGGCCCGTAGATCGCCAGCACCACATCGGGCGCCATCACCGCGGGCAATCCGGCGAACAAGGCCTGCACCTGCAGCCAGCCCATGATGTGCAAGGTATTGGCGCTGTAGATCGCATCGAAGCCGCGCTGGCCGCCACGCAGCACCGGCAGGCTGGGCGGCGGTGCGAGCCCGGGCGTGGGCGTGGGCACGGCCTGCAGTGCAATCGGTGGCGGCGTGTTCGGCAGCGCCGCCTCGTCCAGCCATTGCCGCATGCCGGCAAGATGATCGAGGTGATCGCTGGCCTGCCACTGCAACCATGGCATCGCCGCAGCGAAATGCACTGCGTGTTGCCCGGTGCCCGCACCGATTTCCAGCACCTGCTGCCGGTCGGCGAAATGCGTGCGCAGTACCTCGAGAATGGGGTCGCGGTTGCGCGCGGACGCTGGCGAAAACGGTTTGGGCATCATCGGCATCTGTCGTGGTTGCGGCGATTATCGCGCCCAAGCATCGCTTGGCGGCAACCGTTCGGTGAACCGGATGCCGCGGCCCTTCGCCCGCAGCGCGTTTCGTTGCGTTGCGTTGCGTTGGGCCAGCGTCACCCGTGGCTGCGACACCTACTGCACGATGACCTTGCAGTCATCTGCGACCTTCGCATGCAGCGGCACGCATCACCGCGGCGGCGGCAATGCCTCGTACGCGCGCCGCACCGCATCTTCGCCGAAGCGACGCTCCAGCCGACGCACGATGAAATGTCCGCGCGCCATCGCCTGGAAGTGGCGCATGAACACGGTATTGAGCGTGGCGCCACTGACTGCGCCGACCAGCGGCACTGCCTGCACGGCGAGCTTTTCGCCTACGTTGACCGAAAACTTCGCCGCGATGCGCGAGACCAGCGAGACCAACGCCGGTGCGCCCTTGCTGGCAAAACCGTGCGCGGCCACGTAGCTGGCCGCCGCACTCAATTGCTGCGCCATCGCCGCACGTACTGCGAAGTAGCCGGATTCGGCGCCGTCGTCGCTGGCGCTGCGCCCGCCATGCGCCAGCACTTCCAGGCACGCCAGCGCGGTGTCCGGGTCGTGCAGCGATTCACCTTCGGCACGGGCGATATCGGCGATGGAGCGCAGCATCACCGTGGTGGTCACCGGCAGCTCCACCATCAAGCCCGGCAGGCCGAAAAACCCGCCTGCACCGCCGGAAACCGCCACCGCCAGCGTATGCCGCGTCGTGGATGCCGGTTGCTGCGCATCGGCCTTGCCGCGCAGGCTCAGCAACGCCGATTTCATCGCCACCTGCAGTGCGCGACGGGTCACGCCATCGATGCTGCGGGTCACCACCTTGGGAAGCCGTTTGGTGATCAGGCTCTCGATCGGCGCGCCCAGCGCATTGGCCAGTTGCGCTGCCACGCCGGGGTTTTCCAGCAATGCGTGGGCCCTGGCCAGATCGCGCTGCGCGGCAGCGTCCATCACCGGTATCGGAAGCGTCGTCATGCCTGCTCATCATGGTTGGGACCTGACCGATGGTACCCAGCGCGATGTGAGTGCCGCACAAGCGAACCGGACCCTGTTGGGCCTGCAGCGCAATTGGCTGTTAAAATGCGGCAATCATCGGCGTCCAAGCAGCGAATGCGCACCAGATGAATTGCGAGATCCGCCACAGCATCGTCATTGCCGCCGCGCCGGAAGTGGTCTGCGCTGCGTTGTCCGAGCCCAGGCAGCTTGCGCGTTGGTGGACCCGTGAAGTGAGCCTGGCCGACGATCTGGTGCGCCTGGACTGGAGCCGGCAGGGCTGGCGTGTGGAACTGAGCATCGACGAAGGCGCCGATCACCAACTGGTGTGCTGGCGCTGCCACGACTCCAACATGCTCGACACCGACGCCTGGAAAGGCACGGTGATGCGCTTTGAGCTGCGCTCCATCAGCCAGGGCACGCAGGTGGATTTCGTGCAGTCCGGGTATCGCGATTCGCCGTGCAAGGAGGCCTGCGCGCGTGGCTGGCGTTTCTTTCTCGGCAGCAGCCTCAAACGCTATGTGGAAACCGGCGAAGGCGCGCCATCGGCCGATATGCGCATGCCCGTGTTGCCAGAGCACAACCCGTACACCGCACGCTAAAGGCAGCAGCGGCGAACTGCAGCATCGTGCAACGCGCTGCGTCGATCACGGGCAAAAGCATGTGGACCTGAAACTTGGCGAAGCGACGTTTCCACCCATCCTGTGCGTGACGAACAAGCACAGCCAACACCGCTGCTACGCAAACCGCCAAGCGGTTGCTGGCGACGGTGTGCTAGCCCGCCGACCGTCACCTTCGAAGGTTCCGGCCGTCGCCTGCCTTCACATTGGCGGCGATGCGCAGCGTCATCGCCCGCATCGCCTCTGGCGTGATCTCACCGGTTGCTGCAACAGCACCGCATGCGCCTGAAGCCACAAATGCATGCCGTGCGAATCGCCGACAACTCACGCCGTGCGCGGTTGGCCCATCGACGCTGTGGTGGTGACTGGCAATTGCGCATCCACCGTCACCGGGCTGTCGGCCTGCAGCAGGGCGCGCGCTTCGGCATCGCTGGCCACCGCCGGCGGCGAGCCGCGTAGCGGCAATCCCGCGGTTTCGCGCACGAACAGCATCGTCAGCAAGCCGATCGCCGCTGCGCCCATCAGGTAGTACGCCGGCACCAGCGGGTCGCCGGTACGCTCCACCAGCCAGGCGGTGACCAGCGGCGTGGTGCCGCCAAACAACGACACCGACACGTTGAAGGCAATCGACAACGCGCTGTAGCGCACCGGCGTGTAGAACAGCGCCGGCAAGGTGGACGGCATCGAGCTGGTGAAGCACACCAGGGCCAGGCCAAGCAGCATCAGCCCGGCGAAGATCAGCCCGTCGTTGCCGCTACCGACCAGCAACAGGCACGGGATCGCCAACGCAAACAGCGCGATGCAGGCACCGATGATCATCGGCCGCCGGCCCAGCTTGTCGCTGAATATGCCGCCGACGATGTTGAGCGGCATCATCACCAGCATCACCAGGATGATCAGCAACAAGCCCTTGCTCTCGGCGTAACCCATCGTGACGCTGAGATAGCTGGGCATGTAGGTCAGCAGCATGTAGTCGGTGACGTTGAACACCAGCACCAGGCCCACGCACTTGAGCAGTTGCGGCCAATGCAGGCGCAGCAGCGTGGTCAGGCCCTGCGCGGCGGTCTGCCGTTCGCGCTGCTCGGATTGTTCGGTATAGGCGCGAAATGCCGGGGTCTCTTCCAGCTTCATGCGCATGTACAGGCCCAGCAACCCCAACGGCCCGGCGATCAGGAAGGGCACGCGCCAGCCCCAATCGAGCATCTGCGCCGGAGTCACGCTCATGTGCAAGGCGGTCACGGTGGCGGCGCCGGCGATGTAGCCACCCAGCGTGCCGAACTCCAGCCAGCTGCCCATCAGGCCGCGATTGCGGTCGGTGGCGTATTCGGCAATGAAGGTAGCCGCGCCACCGTATTCGCCGCCGGTGGAAAATCCCTGCAGCAAACGCGCCAGCAACAGCAGTGCAGGCGCCCATAAGCCAATGCGCTCGTAAGCCGGAATCAGGCCGATACTGAAGGTGCCCAGCGCCATCAGGATCATCGTGGCGGCCAGGACTTTCTGGCGCCCGTAACGGTCGCCGAGCGGTCCGAAGACCATGCCGCCGATCGGCCGCACCAGAAAGGCCACGGTGAAGGTGGCGAAGGTCGCGATCAATTGTGCGGTGGGGTTGCTT
This sequence comes from Xanthomonas sp. A1809, assembly GCF_017746015.1. Taxonomy (NCBI): domain Bacteria; kingdom Pseudomonadati; phylum Pseudomonadota; class Gammaproteobacteria; order Lysobacterales; family Lysobacteraceae; genus Xanthomonas; species Xanthomonas sp. A1809. Next base: position 557,335 of record NZ_JAGHWZ010000004.1, read on the forward strand.
GCCGGGAAGAACACCTGGCCCAGCGTCACCGCCAAATAGCCGTATACGCCGAAGTCGAACCACTCCATTGCATTACCGAGCGCCGCAGCGCCGACGGCCTTGCGCAGCATGCTGCGGTCCACCACGGTGACGTCATCCAGTTGCAGCTGGCGGCGGCGTTTGAACCAGCCAAAGTGCGAACGCATCGCGCGGGCATCGTGCATTTATGGTCTCCGTAAGTTGCGCCCGGGATATCTCGTCGGGCGCAGGCCGTCGCTACCCACACGCCCTGGCAACGCACAGGACACGGCACATCACGCAAGTACGGCAACGCATTGCACTTAGATGACACCGGAGGCATTCCCGGACGGCCGCGTGGATTCAACGACGCTGCGGGACAGACGACCAAGGGATGGGCATTGCCCAAGGGCTTGATCAGTGCGCTATGTTACTACAGCCGGCCGATCGATGCAGGCGCGACGGCGCCAGGCGCGCAAAACACCTTGTTTTCTGGCCGATTCATCTGCACTGGTGCGCGATGCGTACGCGCCCGTCCGCTGTGTACGCATCCGCTGCGACGATGTCGCGCACGCCCTGCGTGACGCAGCACCTGCAGCAGCACGATGCATCGCAAGCCCGCTTTTTACAGAGAATGAAAACCTGCTGCGCCTGCGTCAGACGACCGCACGCCAACGTTCGTCAGCGATGCTCAGCGCCGTGCAAGCGCATCTCAAGGCGATGCGATGTTGCGTGCAATCAGGCTGCATCCAGCAGCGACAACAGGTCTTGCAGGTCCTCACGCGTTTGCGGTCTGACTGCGCGTGCCAGTTCCTGCCCGTCGCGCAGCAGGATAATGGTGGGCCACAGTTTGACGCGAAAAGAGCGGCCCAGCGGCCGCCCTTTCCCGTCTTCGATCTTGCGGTAGTCGATCGCTTCGTATCCGCCCAACAGCTTTTGCAGCAGCGGCTGCGCGGCAATGCAGTGGCCGCACCAGTCGGTACCGAATTCCAGAACCTGCAAACCGGTCTGTGCCTCCACTGCGCTGCGTTCCGGGGCCTGGGAGGCGTACTGGCGAACGAAGCCCATCGTCTGGATGCTCCGCTTGATTACGACAAGGCGCGCTGGATATCTTCCAGCGGCAGGTTGGTCAGATCCTTGGCCAGGTCGCCCACCAGGCGCTGCTGGGTTTCCTTGTGCAGCAACGGGCGCACGCGGCCCAAGGTGGTCGGGTCGGCCACCAGCACCAGGTGCGTGTACTCGTGCTTCAAGGCGCCATCGTTCAAGGCGTGCGAGAGCTGCTTGGCGAATGTCATTTCGTCCAGGTCTGTTTCGGTGAGATCTTGCGGCGCCTTGCCGGCCGGGCCGTCGTCATCGACGTTCTGCACGTCGGTGCGCGCGTGCTGGCGCAACACCACCTTGGATTCGTTGCCGGTGTTGGTGAACCAGCGGGCTTCGCCGCCGTCGGCCACCACTACCAAGGCGCCCTGAGGAATTTGCAGACTCATCCCATTTCTCCTGGTCGATGTTGACACTGCCACTGCAGCGCCAGTCGGTCTCAACCTAGGCGAGAAGATGTAAGGATTGCGCCTAGCCGGTGTCAGCAGCGCGTTAGGGCTGCGCGTCGAACTTCGGCAACGGCAGCTGCGCTGCCTGCTGAAAAAAACGCGCGATGGCGCGTAGCGCCTGCTGGCTTTTTCCGTGGGGCGTGGGAAATGGAAGCTGTGCCGCGGCCGGCCCGCACCCGCACGGCGGCGAGCGCAGGTGTTGTTCGTTGCTGGGCATCCGCTCGGCAACGCGGCGTCATCGCGTGCGCTACGCCGGCAGTGTCCGAGCGAGGGACGTGGCGCCCTCACCTGAGCGATTGCATCGTCGTACACCGGGCACTGCATCAGCCCAGATAGGGGCGCTCGCTGGCAAACAACAGCTGCTGGGCGCCACGCCGCCATGCATCCGGGCAGCGCTGGCCCAGTAGGACCGCCGCCATCGTGTAGGCCAGGCCGCGGCCGACCAGGCTCACGCCGCCCAACGCCGCTTCGGCCTGCTGCTGGCTGCCGCCGGCCTGTACCGCGTCGAAGAACCGGGCGATGTAGGCGCCATCTTCGCCGGTCCCTTGCAGGGTTGCCGCACGCAACGCATCCGTCTGCCAGCCCTCGCGCGCGGCCAGTGCCCAGGCGCTCGGTGCAGTGATCGGGTCGAGCCCGGCGCTTTCGGGTAGCACGCGTGCCTGCTGCAGCAATGCGGCGCTGGCGCCATGGGACGCGGCCGCGAGCCGGACGATGCGCGCCTGCACGTCGGCATCGGCGGCCGCCTCTGTCACTGCCGTGTCCAGTTGCCCGTGGGCCAGGGCGTAATAGCTGTGGTACGGCGTGCCCTGGGTGCGCTCACCGCCCTCCAGTGCCACGATCGATGCCAGTGATGGCGACTGCTGCGCCATGCCTGGCAGGTCCGTCGCCAGGCCGCGGTAGCGCTGCAAACGCGCCAGCAGCGGCAGCACATCATCGGCCAGTGCCGGCGCGCGCGCTGCCTGTTCGTACAGCGCCTGGGCTTGCGGCAGATGCAGCTGACCGACCTGCACGGCCGCTGCAGCGCGCTGCAGCCACGGGTCATTCGGCCAGCGCGCCTGTGCGGCGACAAACGCCTGGTCGCGTTCGGGGGTATCGCTGCGGCAGCGGATCGCCGCGTACTGCAATGCAGGCGCATCCGGATGCGCCTGCGCAGCGGTAGTCTGCTGGCCGCACACCTGCGCCCGTTGCTCGGGCGTGGCGATGTCCTGCTGCATCCGCAGCGCCACCACGTCTTGCCGGTTGCGCTGCAGGCGCTCGGTCAAAATGGCGGGCAAGGCCTGTGGCGCTGCGCTGCGCAATTGCTCCATCCACTGCTCCAGATACGCCGAGTCCGCAGCGTCCCAGCGCGCATGCGCGGTGATCAGCGCCAGATCGCGCTCCGGTCCCAGCTCGCCCAACAGCTCGTGGGGCGAACGCCCGGACACGGCCGTGAGCACGTCGCGGTACTGGCCGCCCTTGCCGCTGACCTTCTGCGGCGGCTCGCTGAAGATGTCCTGCGCCTGGGTGCGTTCCCAGCGTGTGGTGCTCAGGCTGCGCGTGGTGTCTTCGCTGGCCGAGCCGTAGCTGGCACGCCAGTTCAGCAGCAGCGCGGCACCGGCCACGTTGTAGGCGAACTGGCCGCCGTGGCCGCCGCTGGGCGCATCGAAACGTTCGATCGCCGCGCCGTTGGCGGTGCGGGTTTCCACATGATGGGTCGAACGCTCTGACAGGCGAAACACATGGCGCTCATTGGCCGGGATGGTGGCCGACTGCCCGTCGATAGCCACCGTCACGGTCTGCTGCAAACCGTTGTAGGCGACCACTTCGGCCATGCCCACCGCGCCGCCGGCCCACAACACGCCAGCCACGATCGATGCGGCCACCGCCACCCGCGCCACCGACGGAAACACGCCGTCGGCGGCCAGAAAGCGCTGCCACAGGTTCTGCCGCAGATCGCGTTGGCGCATCTCGCCCGGCAGGCGGATCGGGTAGTCGGTCGGTGCCGCCGGAGGGGTGGCGTCGGTTGGCGAGGTGTCGCCGCTGCGCAGTCGCTCGGCCACGGCGTTTTCTGCACGCAGCAACTCTTCCAGGCTGGCATCGCGCAATGTGCCCAGGGCGTCCAGGGTGACTTGCACCCAGCTGCCGGCGGCCTTCATCCAGGCATTGATGTTGTTCTCGTCGGCCTCGACCAGACCAAATTCCGGCAGGCACTGCGACCACTGCGGCTTGCCCAGGGCCTGCGCCAGCGGCGCGTTCATCTGCACCTGGCCGGCTTGCGCATACACCTGACCCAGCGCGCGTTGCACCTGATTGCAGGCCGCCACCAGCTTGCGCAATTCCTTGGACGAGACGCGGCCATCGGCGATCACGCTCTGGAAGGTCTGCAGGTACAGCAGATTGGCGTCTTCCAGATCGGCGATGGTGTGGTCGGTGTAATGCAGCACGGCCAGATAGCCACGCAGCAGCGCCGGCCAGCCGCCGCCGATACGGTTGGCTGCCGCCAGGTGCACGCTGCGGCAACGTTGATCATGGCCGCTGACGCGCGCACGCAGCACCCGCAGCTCGTCGTCCAGCTCGGCGATCACCGCCGGCAGCTGCGTGCGCGACAACGTGGTGCCCTTCCAGGTCACCACCCCGCCGGCGGCGCGCAACCCGCCATCCATCAGGCCTTGCAAGGTGGCGCGTTGGCGCTCGCGCTCGCGCAGTTGTTCGATCGCCTGGCCATCGTCGGGCAGGTACAGGCCGTCCAGCGCCTGCAGCAGGTCGCCGGACGGCAGCGGCGTGGCATACAGCTCGTCCAGGGTGCGCGCGGTACGCGTGCACGAGCGCCCCAGGTACAGCCCTTGGTAGCGCCGCGACAACGACAACGCGGCGAAGTCGCGTTCCAACTGCTCCAGCGAAACGGCAGTGTCCACGCAGGTGGGCGCCTGGCCGTTGAACATGCCCAGCGACACGCGTTCACGCAGCGCCTGGGCATCGTGCAGCAGCTCCATCGCCGGGCGCGCATCGATGGGGCAGGCGATGTAGCGGCGCTTGAGATTCTCCTCGCGTGCGGCGCTGGGCGGATGCGTGGCCCACATCTGCGAGGGCTGTGCGATTTCGCTATGAAACAGCCGGTGCATCGGCGCTGTCTCGGTCGGTACCGCCGGCACCGCCCCATGGCCGGGGTCGTTCAACACCACGCGCATGTGTTCGATGATGCGCGACTGGATGGCGAACAGATCCTTGACCGGGCGGTCCTGGGCGAATTCGCGCGCGGCAAAGCGCAGCGCGCGCTGGAAGCCGTCATCGGCCGCTTCCAGCTTGTGCAGTGCATGCACCAGCGCATCGCTGCCGGTGAGCGATGCGGCGACCAGATCGGCCTGGTATTCCATCTCGCGCGAAAGTGCGCGCTGCGCCAGTACCACGCCGCGGAAGGCGATTTCGACCAGCGAGCGGATCGACCACACGATCAACGACAGCCCCCAGCCGATCCACGCCACGCGCAGGTCGATGCGCGACAGCGTGGCCAGTATGCGGTCCAGCGCATCGCGCTTGCCCACGATGTGCGCGGCAATCTGCTGGGCGATATACACCCAACGGCCGACCGCCATGGTGCGCTGGGCGAAATGCCCGAATTCATGGGCCAGCACCGCCTTCAATTCGCCCAGGTTGAGCACATTGACCAGGCCCAGCCCGATATCCAGATTCTTGCGCGAGGGCAGCAGCAGATTGATCAGCGACAGGTCGTAGAACACCCCGGCGTTGACCTGCGCCGACAGGTACACCTTGTGCGGGCGCGGTGCCCCGGCATCGTCGGCCAGCCGGTACAGGAAGGCGAACAGCGCCGGCTGCTCGGCGGGGGTGAGTTCCAGCGCGCGGGTGTCGCGTTCGGCGCGCTTGTTGAACACCAGCGCCTTGGCCATGAACACCGCCAGAAACGCCGCGCCGGCGGCCACCACCCATTGCCAGAATGCCTGCTCGCCACCGGAGCCCTGCAGCAAGCCGGCGACCAGCCGGTAGGCGGTCCAGCCGAACCACACCAGCAGGCCCAGGTACACGGCGATGAAACCGCCCAGGCCGAGCATGGCCAGCCAGGCGTTGCGACGATAGTTGCTGCTGGGCGCAGTGAGCTGTTCCGGCACCACGGCCGGGCCTTGCGGATAGAGCGATTCCATTCGTGTCCCCTGATGAGTGGCCGGGCGCCACGCAGTCGTTCGGCATCCCGGCCGTGCGATTCGATCCGCCGGGCGCGCTGTCCCCTCGCCCCGGCAGCGCAGAAAATAGCCGAGCGCGGCGACAAAATCCATGTGACCTGCGCGGCGGCGCACATGCCCGCCGCAGGAGAGCCGCAGCGCGGCTGTCAGGCAGTCATGCCCGGGCTGCGGCGCGCTCGGCCTGCACCTGCTGCACCGCCTGCATGGCCGAGCGGGTCAGTGGCGTGGGCAGGGCATCGAGTGCGAACCAGCCGAGTTCCAGCAGCACCTGCGGTTCGCGCAGCACCGCCTGTTCCGGGCCCTGGATGCTGGCTAGATACACCGGCGCCACCCAATGCTGCGGCGGGTCCATGTCCGGCTCGAAGTGGCTGACCACGCAGAGCACGCGTTGCGGGTGCACCTGCAGGCCGGTTTCTTCGAGCACTTCGCGCACCACCGTGGCTTCCACGGTTTCCATCCAGTCCACCTTGCCGCCGGGCAGCCCCCAATGGCCTTGCTCGGGCGCACGCCCGCGCAGCACCAGCAACAGGCGGCCATCGGCGCGCTGGATGAAGGCACCGCAGCCAACGCGCGGGCGTAACTCGGAAGACATCGGCATCAGCAACTCTCGCAGACTCTGGCCCGTCAGTGTCCTAGATGTGGTGGCTGCGGGGAATGCTGGCCGGCATGTTCGATCGCCACGCCTGGCACTGAGGAGCACCACCCAGGAAGCAACGGCGGCAGCGCGCAACTGCGGAGGGCATGCGCCTGTCGCGGTATGGCAGTGCCGGCGCGCGATTACACCGCCTTAGCACCGCATTGGCGAGGATGGCCGCCTTTCCGCGCCATGTCGGCGCGCAGCTGTTGGAGAGGTGCATGTCTCGAATTCTCGTCATCGGTGGTCACGGCAAGGTGGCGCGCCTGCTCACGCCGCTGTTGGTGCAAGGCGGGCATCAGGTCACCGCGCTGTTCCGCAACCCCGCACACGAAGACGACGTGATTGCCGATGGCGCCACGCCGGTGGTGTTCGATATCGAACACGCACAGACCGATGCCATCGCCGCGCAGCTGGCCGGTCACGATGCGGTGGTGTGGTCGGCCGGGGCGGGCGGCGGCGATGCGGCGCGCACCTACGCGGTGGATCGCGATGCGGCCATTCGCTCCATGCATGCGGCCGAGCAGGCGCGCGTGCGTCGCTATGTGATGGTGTCCTATCTCGGCGCCGGGCTGGACACGGCATCGGGCCGGACGATGCCTTCTTCGCCTATGCGCAGGCCAAGGCCGCTGCCGATGCGCACCTGCGCAGTACCACGCTGGACTGGACCGTGCTCGGCCCCGGCCGGCTCACGCTGGACCCACCCTCGGGCCGCATCACCCGCGACCCGGGCAGCGATGCCGAAGGCGGCGTCTCGCGTGCCAACGTGGCGCAGGTGATCGCCGCCGCACTGGCAACGCCGGGCAGCATCGGCAAAACGATCGGCTTCATCGACGGGCAGACCCCCATTGCGCAGGCGCTGTCGCAGCTGGAATGAACGCAACACCCCATGCGATCCGCACTGCACGCGGCCACCGGCGCCGGCTAACGAATTCCTAAAGCCGGCGCCCGCATAGTCGCTGGCGCAGCCATTGTGGAGGTCGCTTATGTCCGCGTTTGTCAGCGCGCGCCGCGCCGGGATCCTGCCGCCGTACCTGCTCGAACATGTGGCGCAGGCTGCGCCCGCACACGCGCGCCAGTGCGCGCTGCTGTCGCGGCAAATCACCGCCCAGCTACGGCAGCAGCGCGCACTGGGGCTGCTGGCACGCGCCGATGCGCCGGCGGCAGATGCCAAGGCGCAACAGACCGCCCCGGCGGTGCAGCGGCGCATCTACGATGCCCAGCGAGGCACCGCCCTGCCCGGCACCCTGGTGCGTGACGAAGGTGCCGCCGCCACCCAGGACGTGGCGGTGACCGAAGCCTACGACTACCTGGGCGCGACCCACGATTTTTTCCAGACCGTGTACGGGCGCAATTCGATCGACGCGGCGGGCATGCCGCTGATCGGCAGCGTGCATTACGAGCGTGGCTACGACAACGCGTTCTGGAACGGCGAGCAGATGGTGTTCGGCGACGGCGACGGCGAGGTGTTCAACCGCTTCACCATCGCCCTGGATGTGGTCGGGCACGAGCTCACCCACGGCGTCACCGAGCGCACCGCCAACCTGATCTATCAAGGCCAGTCCGGTGCCTTGAACGAATCGATTTCGGACGTGTTCGGCGTGCTGATCAAGCAGTACACGCTGCGCCAGAGCGCCGACCAGGCCGACTGGATCATCGGCGCCGGCTTGCTGATGCCCGGCATCAAGGGCGTGGGCCTGCGCTCGATGCAGGCGCCCGGCAGCGCGTACGATGACCCGGCCCTGGGCAAGGACCCGCAGCCGGCGACCATGGCCGGCTATGTCGACACGCAAGAGGACGATGGCGGCGTGCACTACAACTCCGGCATTCCCAATCACGCGTTCTATCGGGCCGCCGTCGCGATCGGTGGGGCGGCGTGGGAGAAGACCGGGCGCATCTGGTATCGCGCGCTCACCGGTGGCGAGCTGGCCGCCGGCGCGGACTTCGCCACCTTCGCCGCGCTGACCGTCGAGGTGGCCAGCGCCGAGTACGGCGCCAACAGCAGCGAAACCGCAGCAGTGCAGCAAGCCTGGCGCGACGTGGGCGTGCTCGCATGAGCCCACAACGGCCACCGGTGGAAACCGGCGTGACCTTGCGACTGGCGCGCGAAGGCGGGGTGGCGGCGTTTCCGGCCATGCGCCGCGAGCGCCAGTTGGCGATGGATGCGCTGGACGATGCGCAGCGGGTGCGGCTGCGTCGCGTGCTGGATCAGTGCATGGCGCACGCGCTGCCGGCGCCGCAGGCCGGCGGTGGCGATCGCCGCTATTTCAGCATCGTCTGGGATGGCGCCAGCGAGCCGCTGCGCATCCCCGAAGAACATGCACCTGCGGAAATCGTGCAGCTGTGGAAGCAGGGCACCCTGTAGCGCAGGTCGATGGCCGCAATGTGACCTGGAAGGCACCGCTCTACAGCGGCGCGTGCGATGCGCGGCATTGGCTTCCTACCCAAACGAAGACACCGCGCGGTGCGCGGTGTCTGTCGGTGAGCGAATCTGGTCCAACTGCGGATGCCTGCACCCTTTAAGCTGCCTAGATGCTCTAGGGCTGCACAGCTGGTGATGCATAGTGGCGTGCACTGCGTTAGCGCGACGTGCAGCGCAGCGGTCAGTCTGAAGACATACCCCTCATCGCTGCACTGCACCAAGCACGCGGTGCGTGGCAGCCGATCAATTCTCCGGATGCGCTTCCACCAGATGCGCCAACAGCATCAACGAATCCTGCCAACCCAGGTAGCAGGCGTGTAGCGGAATTTGCTCGGGAATGCCTTCCTGCACCACGTGCAGATCGGTACCGCACGGCAGCGTATGCAACTGCACCGTGGTGACCATGGTGCCAGGCAGCGAGGGGTCATCGAACGCATCGTCGTAGCGCAACAGCACGTTGGGTTGCAGCTCGCGGTAGGTGCCGCCGAATGCGTGGCGCTGGCCATTGGCGAAATTGGTGAACGCCATGCGGAAGGTGCCGCCGACATGCGCGTGCAAATGCTCCACGGTGCAGGTGAAGCCATTGGGCGGAAGCCACTTGGCCACCGCATCGGCTTGGAGGAGGGCGCGATAGATCCGCTCGGGGCTGGCACGTATGACGCGGTGGAGCGTGACGGTGGACATGGGCACTCGCTTGGGCAGAGAACGTCTCTGCATGCTAGCCATGAACCGGCCGTTGCACATCATCGGCAGGCCATGGCCCGCGTGCGCCACTATCACGCCCGGGCGGCGGCGGCGGCGGCTCGGCGGGGTATGAGCTGCTGCCTGCTGCACGCACTGCGTTGCCCCAGCCCGCAACGACGCGACGGTGGCCTTGCTGCATGTGCGCGCCAGCCTGGCCGACCGTCCGACGGCAATGCCCAGCGACACACGCTCGCATTGCCGCCGCGACCGGCTTCGCGGATAGTCGCCGCACTGATCAGACGATTTTTCCATGATGCTCGTAACTGTGTTGCTGCTCGCCGCCGGACTGCTAGGTGCCGTTGTGCTCGCCGGAGGTCTGTGGTGGTTGCTGGCGCGACGCCGCGACGCCAAGGCCGATGACATCGCGCCGCCGTCGGCAAGCAATGCGTCCACAGCACATGCGTCGCCCTCGCCGATTGCACCGGAGCCATCGCCCGCCGCGCCGCTGCAGCAGCCCGTGCCGCCGCCGGCTGCGCAGACCTTGCAGATCGAACCACCGCCGATGCGCCCGCTGTTGCGGCGCATGTATGCGGCGGTGATGGCCACGCCATCGCTGGCCGAGGGCACGCTGCCCGGCGACCCCGCCCAGGCCGAGGTGTTGGCCGCCGTCGCCGCCGCGCTCGAACAAGTCGACCTGCGGCCGCAATTGCTGCCGCGTCGCCCGCACCTGTTGCCGCAGCTGATGCGTGCGGTGAACGATCCCGATGCCTCCGGCCGCGGCATCGCCGCGATCATCGCGCAGGACCCCGCGTTGGCGGCCAACCTGCTGCGCATCGCCAACAGTGCGCTATACCGCCCGCAAGGCGGCCCGCTGGAAAGCCTGGAGCGCGCGGTCGTGCATATCGGCACCGAAGGCGTGCGCCAGATCGTCGCCGCCGCCGTCATGCAGCCGGTGCTGAGCCTGGATGGCGGGCTGTACTCGCGCCTGCCTGCCGCCGTGTGGGATTACGCCCTGCGCACCGCCACCGCCGCAGCCGCCTATCTGCGCGAACGCGGCGGCGACACCTTGTCCGGTCAACTCGCCGGCTTGCTGCAGGGCCTGGGCGCGATCGTGATCCTGCGCGTCCTGCGCGACACCTACGCCGAGCGCCGCGGCGTGCCCTACAACCTGGAGGTAGCCGCCGCCCTGGTCGAACGCCATACCGCCGCCGTGGCCAAGACCATTGCCACCGCCTGGGACCTGCCGCCACAGCTCGGCACCGCGCTGGACGAACAGCGCCCCGAACACGACACCAGCCTGCTCGCCACCCCGCTCGGCCTGGCATTGCGCTACGGCCGCCTCGCCGCCGCCCTGGCCATGCTCGCCCGCCACGGTGCCGAGCACGAAGACCGCGCGCTCGGCATCCTGGCCACCCTGGAGCCGGACAGCGACGCCAACGCCGTACTGTGGCAGCGGCTGGTGGCAGCGAGCGTGGAGTGAGTTGCAGTAACGCTACGGCCGTTGCTTACCGCAGCATCCCAGCGTCAATCAGCCGATGACCATGTCCACTGCATGCCTTGAAGATTCGGCTTAGCAAGGCCCTGCTAGCTGCAGCTGGCGCAAATGCACTAACGCAATTAGTGCATTCGCAACTGCGGCATCCGGATGCAAGCGCACATCATGCTCACGCCGGCGCGCACAGACTGGCCGGGTTCCCCAAACGACGAGCAACATCCATGGATAAGAATCGTATCGACGGTGCCGCCAAGCAGGTCAAGGGCTCGGTCAAGGAAGCCATCGGCCGCGTCACTGGCGACAAGAGCACCGAACTGGAAGGCGCCGCCGAAAAGAATGTTGGCAAGGTGCAGCGCAAGGCCGGCGAAGTTGCCGATGACGTGCGCGACGCTGTCAAATCGAATAAGTAAATCGGGTGCATGATCGGTAGGCGGATGCCTGCCGTGCTGTAAACCGCATCAGGACTATGCGTCGCGTACATCGCACGCAGTGATGTAGCGCAAGCAGCGCTCGATCACCAACGCCCCGACCTGGTCGGGGCGTTGGCGTTTTGGCACGCGGCGCTGACGCTGTATCGCGCGTATAGAACAGCAGGCTGGCGTGCATACCGAACCGGGTCTGAAGGTGGGTATGCATATTGGCGAGCGCCTTGCCAGCACCGGGACTATGGGGGCTACTCACTGATGGCAGCGCCTGGCGTGACGGATGCGAGACGGAAGGTAACCATCTCATCACCCGCGGCCGCAGCTTCGCTGCCTCACGCCAGCTGCTACGCAGTGCAGCACGCGGCAATGCGAGCCGCACCAATGCAGCAGCCTAGGCGATGTTTTCCGCATTGCAGAAGACATCGGCACCTGCACCGCAAGCCCATATACTGATGCCGATGCAGGATTCGTGGCCGCGCTGGAAGCGGCGCGGCGGCGTGAGCGCGACAGGCATGCCGTCGAGGCGACGCGATGAGTGGTGACGTCGGCTGCTTTGAAGGGCATGAGTTAGAGCAAGCGATACCGTTTGGAGGCCACGCTTTTCGAAGAATCTGCCTGTTGACAACAAGAGTTAGTATCCCTAACTTCACCAGCATCCGAAAGACATCGGAGCTGTGGTTGATGGAAGACAGCAGAGAGGAACGCGTAGTGTTCCCGCAGGTGACGTGGCTGCTCAAGATCATCGCGACTTCGACCCGGGCCGATGACGTTATGTCAGGACGGATTCGAGATGGTATGCGTGCACCGATCTGCCGCTGAGTCACATGCTCAGTGGAGCAGCGATGCTATGAGTGAATCCTTTGCGCGGAAGTGATCCCGCGACCTGCCTTGCTCAAGTACGATGACCTGCCTACGTGTACGGATCGCGTATGAGACCCACCAAGGTTGCAATGTTCTCAGTTGCCATCCTCTGCGTAACTTCGCTATGTGCATGCGCACATACACTTGTTAAACCTACTTCGCCACTTCCAAAAAAGCCGCGTGCAATGACGACGCCTGATACTTCAATGGTCAACCCTACGCTCAGCGCTGTTGAGATTGGCGAAAGATTTTTGAAACTGCTGGGCGGGTTGGACTCCAGGAAAGATCTGACAGTCGATCGGGTCCGCGAAGTCACTGGCATTTCTCTGAAAAAAGTTTCCTTCCCCTCTGAGGCTCTTGAGTCGTATATCCACGGCCAAGCGCTTAGTAATGGCTGGAGCTACTTATTGGAGCTTACTCCCGAGTCTCGTGCTCTCAAGCAGGGCATTGGTCTGTCTTTTGTCAACGAGGATGAAGGATCTTCAAGTCTTCAAGATAACTGCGTCGATTTTGAGGAATACAAAAGTTCGCTTATTGAGTTGGGATTTGTGGATTCGCCCGTGCATGGTGAGATCGGCCAACTACAAAGCTGGCGGTTTGCTAGGTTCGCGAAAGACGGAAGCGGAAACGACATTGTGATTTCGCTCCTTCCTCAAAATGAAGTGCCAGGTTCTCCCGGCAGGCTATGTGTCAAATCAATTGGAACACTGAACTAACCAAGGACGGAAGCTGATGGCAACGCCTAGCCCGCAACTCGAAGCAGCTCTCGCCAGCTTTTCTACGTATGAATTCACACATTGTATGCTGCGTCTGTCACCCCTTAGGATCTGCCAATGCGCTTCCCCCGAGCAGCCCTGCTCTTCCTAACCGCACTCTGCGCACCTGCACTAAGTGCTTGTGCCCATGGACCACTGAAGCCGCTTCCGAAGGAGCACGCTGACATGACTTTGCCAGAGGCTGTCACCGCCAACAAAATTACGCTTAGCGCTGAAGAAATAGGCAATCGGTTCTTGAAACTGATCGAGGGGCTAGAGTCCCGTGATGACCTGAGTCCCGAACGTATTCGGGAAGTTATGGGGATCACTCTTAAGAAACCAGATCCAGCAGAGCTGTCAGTGGCGTACTGGAGCATCGATCTGCAAGATGGGTGGCGCTATGCATTTACCTATGTTCCAGAATCGCCCTCGCTTTTAAAAGGCGTGGACTTGACTTTTCAAAACGATAAAGACGATTGGTCTAATATGTCTGCTGTCTGCGGGCTTTATTTTGATCATTATGACAAGGCACTTAAAGCAATGGGCTTTAATGCCTCACCTACTTACGGACCGATTGGTCAGCTTGAGGATTGGCGTTACACAAAATTTGCAAAAGATGGAGTTGGTGGGGATATCGTTATTTCCGTTGTCCCGAGGAACATTGTGGTCCGTGAGCCTGGTCGACTTTGCGTCAAATCTATCGGTACGTTGAACTAATCAACAAGGAACGAAAGATGGCAGCCGTCAGCCCCCAACTCGAAGCAGCGCTTGCCCGTTTCTCAACTGATCCAAGTGTGACGCGGGATCAAGCACAGCAACTGCGCACGGCAATTATCTCCAACACAACGCTTCTTAAAGAGTTCGAGAAAGAGGCTAAACAAGGGCATTTGCAGGGATTTTCCTTACAGTCATCAGCTAATAGAGCCCCAAATTTAGTGGGCAGTTACGACATGCAAAGCGGAGTTATCACGCTCCCGACGGCAAGCTTTCAGCCAGCAGGCAAAACTCCTCCTGATTAGCCCTGACTCTCAGCCATGAAAATTGCTCGCTGCACGCAGGACCGGCTCTGGACATGGGTT